>NZ_JBGUES010000091.1:0-8953 GCF_041821165.1 Poseidonibacter sp.
CAGGAATAATAATTGCAAATGGAATAGTTTCAATAATTTCAAAACCAAAATGAACATTTAAAATCGCAGTCGTATATGCACCCATTCCAAAGAAAATTGCATGACCCATATTAAAAATACCAGCACGACCTAAAATAATATCTTGTGAAAATGCAACTACTGCAAATACTAAAAAAGTAATTCCAATACTTAACCATGCAGAGTCAACTAAAAACGGAAAAAACGCCATAATACCTAAAAATAAAATGGTAATAATTGTAGTTTTATTCATTATACTTTCTCCGCTGTTTTTTCACCAAGAAGTCCAGTTGGTCTTAGTATTAAAATTACAATTAATAAGATAAATGTAAAAGTCTCAGCCCATTCAGTTGATATATAACCTGAAATCATTGCATTAAATAATCCAAGTAATAAACCACCAAGCATAGCTCCAGGAATTGAACCAATACCACCAATAATAGCTGCAATAAAAGCATTTAAACCATAAAGCCAACCCATGTCAAAAGTTAAACCTCTATAGTAAATACCAATAAATAAACCACCAATTGCACCAAGCATTGAACCAATAATAAAAATAGTCATAATAATTCTATTTACATTAATACCCATAAGTTTTGCAGCATCTTGATCTATTGCAGTAGCTCTAATTGCTGTACCTATTTTTGTTTTATTAATAAAAATGTATAAAGAAACCATTAATACAGCTGATAATGCTAAAATTACCAATTGTGTAAATGAAATAATAACTCCACCAAAATTCCATGAAGTTGCAGGGAATACATCAGATGGAAAAATTTCCATATTTGGTCCCCAAATTAACATAATTGCATTTTGTATTACTAATGAAGCACCTAGTGCTGAAACAACTGCACTTAATCTTGGTGCCGTTCTTAAAGGTCTATATGCCAGACGCTCAAGAAGAACACCTAGAAAAGCGACAATAATTGCTGTTAAACAAAATACAATTACAATATTTACTAATGATAAAGCATTAGAACCATAAAATTGCGTGAAAATAGTAAGTCCAACATAAGCAGAAAAGGCAACAAGGTCACCGTGTGCGAAGTTAATTAACTTCATCACACCGTAAACCATTGTATAACCCAATGCTACTAATGCATATAAACTTCCTATAGTTAAACCATTAATTAACTGTTGAAGAAAAATATCCATTTTTTAAAACCTTTTATTCTGAAACAACGCTTTTTGTACCATCGTTTTTCATTTTATAAACAACAAACTTAGCACCAACTCTTTCACCATCTTCTCTAATATTAAATGGCCCTGTAATACCTGGGAAATCTTTCATATCATTTCTAATATAATCAGATATTTTTTTAGTATCAAAAGATTTAGTTTTTTCAACACCTTCAATAACAGCTCTTAAACCATCAGCATTAGTTACAGGCCAAATTGATGGAGGATCCATTTTAAACTCTGCTTTATAAGCTGCAAGATATTTTTTTGCTGCTTCATATGGTAAAATTTCAGGAGTTGGGAAGTTAATTAAAACTGTACCTTCTGCTGCATTACCTGCTAATTTATAGAAGTCTGGATTATCATTTGAATCTCCACCAACAAAATCAGCATCAATTTGTAATTGTTTTTGCTGTGATCTTAATAATCCACCATCAGTATAATAACCTGAATAATAAATTACATCAGGATTCATAGCTTTTACTTTTGTTAACATTGCAGTAAAGTTTTGAGTACCTGATTTGATTTTTCCTCTAAATACTACATTTCCACCAAGAGCTTTAACAGATGCTTCAGTAGCATCACCTAAACCTTCTGAATAAGAAGAATAATCAGATAAAACTACAATATTTTTATATTTTTTTGAATTCACCATATACTCAGCTGTAAAATCACTTTGAGATGAATTAGGAAAAGAGTTTCTAAAGAATGTCCAGTATTTTCTTTTAATTAAAGAATCACTTGTTCCATCACTTGTTTGTAAAACTTTACTTCTAAAATATGTTGTTTGTGCAGCTTCTGTTGCACCTGATGTATAAGATCCAATTACAGCGAATACACCTTCATTTACTAATTTCTTAGCACATACAGCTGCTTTTTGAGCTTTTGCTTCATCATCACAAGTAACAACTTCAATTTGTTTACCTAAAAGTCCTCCTGCTGCATTCTTTTCTGCAACAATTAACTTTACAAAGTTTTCAATACTTTGACCTTCATTTGCATACTTACCAGTAATAGGTGCTTGAACACCAATTTTTACTGTATCTGAAGCAAGTAAAGAACTAGCTACTACTGCACTTAGTGCTAAAGCACCTGTTAATTTTTTAAAATCCATTTATCTCTCCTAAATTTGATTTATATTATATTTTTAAACTGTAGGCTCTATTATATAACAGCCAATACACCACTCACCAATATTCTCTATTTTTTTAATATCGCCTCCTTTAAAACTTGATTTTAAATGTGGATAAGATGAAACTATCTTATCAAAAGCCTCTAATAACTCTTCTAATCTTTTTTCACTTTTTTTTCTTGCTGTATTTGAGATATCTAAGTAAAATGCAAAAATTCCATAATCCAAAGTAGAGTCTTCTTTTTTTTCTCTATTTATCATTTTACATATTACATCTACATCATTTTTATACTCTTCTTGAACACTTCTAACACCATTTTTTATACTCAAAATTACTCTTGAAATAGAATCATTATCGCTTTTATGTTCAAATCTTTCATCCAATGTTAAACAAATTACATCTTGCATAAGATTGTGTTTTTTCATAAATTCTCTAAAGCCATCTCTTTTTGGAAGTGAACATCTAAGAATGTCTGCTATTGTTGCATCAATAAAAATCTCAGGAGGATTTTGTAATTTTGCAATTTCTTGTGATACATGAATTGTTAAGAATTTAGCAGGAGCATAAGATAAATATAATTCATCCGCTGTCCATGTTGAAAAATTCTTTTTAGCAGTTAAAATACCATTTAAAACTGCATCTACGATATCTTCTTGTTTTGGAAACTTATACATTATAATTCTCCATATAGTTTTCATCAACTTCTTGAATAATTCCACTTTCAAAAAGAATATCTTCAATTAATTTATTTTTAGAAATACCTAAAGAAGCACTTAATGTTAAAAGAGCAATATCAAGTTTTTTATCAATTTTTATTGTTAATTGAGAAATCTCTTTTTTATTTGTTTTTGTATGTTTATTAATTACTGTTTGAATTACTGATCTTTTATTTTTTTGCTTAGCCATAAGTTCACTTTTTATAAATTAAATTTAGTAGTACAAAAGGTAGTACTAAACTTTACTTATTCATTATTTCACAGTAAAACTTAATTGAAACTTATAGATTTAACGATAGTAGTACAATAAATATGCAATTTATATGTAATTTATATAATTGCTATTTTAATGCTATTTTACTTAATATTTAGACTATTTTTTACTTTTTATTTGTTGAATAAATAAACCAATAATTATAGTACTTAAACCAATTACAGTTGAAGCATTTATTTTTTCTCCAACAAAAAAATAGATAAATATTAAAGAGATAAAAGGTGAGATAAAAATTAGATTTGCAATCTTAGAAGTTGATTGTGCATTTTGCATTGCTTTTAACCAAAATAAAAATGTTATACCCATTTCAAAAAAACCAACATATGAAGCTGCTAACAGGCCATTTAGATTAGGTAAAATAAGTGGTTGTGTAAAAATAAAATAAATAATAATTATTGGCATTGAAATTAAAAAGTTACTAAATAGTCCAATTATTGGATCAACTTTTGATTTAGTATTTAAAATCCAATACATAGACCACAATACTGTAGATAATAAAGCTAAAAAAACTCCATCTAAATTTGAGAAGTTTAAAGAAAAAGGTTCTCCTTTTGTTGCAATTATTAAAACACCAAAATAACATATAATACCTGCTGTAATATCATTTAATGTTAATTTTTGTTTTAAAAAGATTACAGATAAAAAAGCTAACATTAAAGCCCATGTATAATTTATTGCTTGTGCTTCTTGAGCTGGTAATAAATCATAAGCTTTAAATAAAACAAGATAATATAAAAATGGATTAATAGCACCTAATAATAAAACAGTTCTAAAATTAGTTTTAATATGAGTTTTTACTTCATTGATTTTTTTTTGATATAAAACAACTAATAATAAAATAAAAGTAGATGTAAGAGATGCATATAAAACAAGTTCATAAGCTGATAAATATTTTAGTGATATTTTAAATGCGGTTGCTACTGTTGACCAAAAAAAGATTGCTATTAATGCATATTTATATGCTAAAGATTGTGATTTTATTTTATCTTCCTTAAATTAAGTTAGATGAAATTGTATCACAATAAATTTAGGAAATTTTTACTTATATTTTTTTCTGCTTGTTTATTTTTTTATAATACCAAAATCCTATAACTACTAAAGATATTAAAATTACAGCAATTATATATCTTAAATACTCTTTTACTAAAGCTTCATTATCACCTATAAAATATCCAAGTAATGTAAGAATAATTACCCAAATAGCAGCACCTAAACTTGTATAAAGTGAAAATGTAAATAAATTCATTCTAGCAAGTCCTGCAGGAAATGAGATATATTGTCTAACAGCTGGGATTAATCTTCCTGAAAAAGTTGAGATATGACCATGAGATTTAAAGAACTCTTCCATTTTTGAAATAGTTTCTTCTTTAATAAAAAAATATCTTCCATATTTTATTAAAAATTTTCTTCCATATTTTACAGCTAAAAAATAGTTAAATAAAGCTCCTGCTAGAGAACCTGCAATTCCTGCAAAAATAGCTATATAAATATTCATTTCACCTTTATAAGCTAAGTAACCAGCTGGTACCATAACAATTTCTGAGGGAAATGGGAAAAAAGAACTTTCTAAAAACATCATAATAAATATACCAATATAGCCTAAACTACCTACTGTATCAACAATAAAGTTTACAATATCAGCAAACATATAACACCTTTAAATTAAGTTTTTCCATTTTAGTATTGAATCATTTATAAGTTTTGAAATTTTTTCATCATCTAAATTATCTTTATCAAAATAATCAGATACAATTTTTAAAACATAAAAGTCTTTAATATTTTTTTTACATATTTCTTTAAAATATTCAGCTTGTGAATCTACAAGTAAAGTTTCTAAAAATTCGTCAGTTTCTAAAGGTTCTTCAACAGTCGTAATATTTGCAAAATTAAGTCCATTGATAAATCTATTAGTACAAAAAAGTGTTCCTAGTGCAATTGATCCATCACTACATGATGCAATGCTTAAATCAAATGCCTTAGAAATTTCAAAGTTATTAAAAATATAATTTAATGATTCTAATATTTTATGCTTACTTACACCAGAAACAATAAGTATAATATCATCATTAAGAAATATTTTATTTTCTTGAGGTTCAATTAATTCTTTTAAAGAAAAAGAATTAATTATAGGGGTTGCTTCTATTAAAGAAGTTGTGTGTATTAGTATTTTTGACATACTAGACAAACTAAGGAAACCTTAGTTTGATTATCTTTTAAGCTCTTTAATTCTTGCAGCTTTACCTTTTAATCCTCTTAAGTAGTGAAGCTTAGCTCTTCTTACTCTACCTCTTCTTAATACTTCAAAAGTTTTAATTGAATCTGAGTATAATGGGAAAATTCTTTCAACACCAACAGAGTTAGCTCCAATTTTTCTTACGTTAAACGTTGCAGAAACACCTTCTCCATGTCTAGCAATTACGATACCTTCGTAAGTTTGAACTCTCTTTTTTTCACCTTCTTTAATCTCAATACCAAGTCTTACTGTATCTCCAGCTCTAAATTGAGGGATCTCTTTTGACTCAGTTTGTGCTGCTTCGAAACTAGCAATATATCTATTTTTCATCGTTTTTCCTTATTAGGTCTATAGTATTTTGTCTTACAAATTGACATCTGGTTTTTTAAGTCGGAAATTTTACTATGATTTCCCTTTAGAAATTCTTTAACCACACTTAATTTTTGGAAAATTTCAGGTTTAGCAAAAGAAGGGGCTTCCAAAAGTCCATTTTCATAACTCTCAACATCCAATGACTGTGCATTTCCAAGCACTCCATCAACATTTCTAGAAATTGCATCACTCATTGTTAAAGATGGCAATTCTCCACCTGTTAAAATGAATTCTCCAATAGAAAAAACTTCATTTGCGTAGTTTTCTATGACTCTTTCATCAATTCCTTCATATCTTCCACTTACAAAAACTATGTTTTTTTTCGCGCTCAAGCGTTTTGCATCATTTTGTCTAAATGGCTTTGCAGCAGCTAATGGAAATATAATATAAGCATCAGGATTTTGCTCTTTTATTTTATCTAAACAATCAAATAATGGCTGACAAGTCATAAGCATTCCTGCTCCACCACTAATAATTTGTTTATCAACTTTATTATGTTTATTTGTTGTGAAATCTCTTGGGTCGAAAAATTCATAACTAATAAACTTTGAATCAACTGCTCTTTTTAAAATTGAGTCTTGAAAGTATGGCTCAATTAAGTTTGGAAACAGCGTAACGAATGTAAATTTCATATCTTCACTTTATTGTTATATATTTGATTTATTGATTAAATACTAGATTACATAGACTTAAAAATAAATAAATTTTTTTCTTTTTATATTAAAAATATATTATTTAGATAAAATGGCAATCTAAAAATTTATATAAAAGACAATCACATGATAACATTAAACAATATAAAAGAAGCAAAAAATAAATTACAAAATATTATTCAAAATACTCCGCTAGCACTTGCCCCAATACTAAGTAAAGATTTAGGAGCTGAAGTTTATTTAAAAAAAGACAATTTGCAATTAACTGGAAGTTTTAAATTAAGAGGTGCATTTAATAGACTTGCATGTCTTAATGAAGAGATTAGAAACAAAGGTGTAGTTGCAGCAAGTGCTGGAAACCATGCTCAAGGTTTAGCCTTTGCAGCTTCTCATTTTAAATGTGAAGCAACAATATTTATGCCTGAAGCTACTCCACTTACAAAAGTATCAGGTGTTAAATCATTTGGTGCAAAAGTTGTATTAATTGGTGAAAATTTTGATGAAGCTTATGAAGCTGCAATGAAATTCACAGAAGAAAATAATAAAGAGTTTATTCATCCTTTTGCAGATGATGAAGTTATTGCAGGTCAAGGGACTGTTGCTTTAGAAATTATAGAAGATATTGAAGATATTGAACATATTGTTGTTCCAATTGGTGGAGGTGGTTTAATTTCAGGTATTGCAATTGCTGCTAAAGCAATTAATCCAAATATTAGAATCACAGGTGTTGTAGCAAGTGGTGCAAGAGGAATGAAAGAATCATTTGAATCGCATATGCCAATTGATTCAGTTGCTGTAAAAACTATTGCAGATGGAATTGCTGTTCGTGATGTTACACCAAAACTACTAGATATTATTTTAGAACACGTTGATGATATTGTTGAAGTTACTGATAATGAAATAGCAAATGCGATTTTATTTTTATTAGAAAAACATAAATTAGTTGTTGAAGGTGCAGGTGCTGTTGCAACTGCTGCTATTATGCATAAAAAAGTTGATGTTGAAGGTTCAAAAGTTTGTTCAATTATTAGTGGTGGAAATATTGATGTAACAATGTTATCTTTAATTATTGAAAAAGGTTTAGTAAAATCTTATAGAAAAATGAATCTTATCGTAACACTTATGGATAAACCTGGTGCATTAATGAATTTAACAAATGTACTTACAAAAAGTTCAGCAAATATTGTTCAAATTGATTACGATAGAAACTCTATTAAGCTTGAATTTGGCGAAGCTCATGTAACTATTGCTGTTGAAACAAAAGGTGAAGAACACCAAAAATTAATACGTGAAAATTTGAAACAAGCAGGTTATAGATTCAAGCAAATTTAGATTTAATTTATTTTATTTATAAACTTTTTAGAAAACAAATAATATAATGTCCTAATAATTTAGTATTGAGAAACAAAAAAAAAGGAAAGAAATGGAAGGAAGACTGTTTACATTCTTAGGTTCTATTGGTGGTCATGGTCAAGAATGGATTATTCTATCTCACTTTGTGTTAGTGTTAGCGATAGTATTTTACGTTGCAAGATCAGCGACTAAGAAAATGCAATTAGTTCCAAATGGAGCTCAAAATGCAATGGAAGCATTCATTGGTGGTATTATCGCAATGGGTGCTGATACAATGGGTGAAAAAAACGCTAGAAGATACTTACCATTAATTGGTTCATTTGCTATCGTTATTTTTTTTAGTAATATGATTGGTGTTATTCCAGGATTTGAAGCACCTACAAGTAACATCAACTTTACTTTAGCATTAGCATTAATTGTATTTGTATACTACAACTATGTTGGTATTAAATTAAATGGTTTTATTAACTATTTCAAGCACTTTATGGGTCCTATGCCTATTCTTGCTCCATTAATGTTCCCAATTGAAATTATTTCTCATATATCAAGAATAATTTCTTTATCGTTCAGACTTTTTGGATCAATTAGAGGGGATGATATGTTCCTAATGGTACTTTTAATGTTAGTACCTTGGATTTTACCTCTTCCAGGTTTCTTCTTATTAACTGCTTTTGGTTTCCTACAAGCATTTATTTTCAGTATATTAACTTATGTTTATATTGCTGGTTCTGTTATGATGGCAGAAGAAGAACACTAGTAAGTCTAGTCTTTAAAAATAAAAAAGGGAATAAGTTTTTACTTATTCCCTTTTTTTATGCCTATTATTATATAATTTTTCATGAAAAAATATTTAATTACCGACCCTCTTTATTATACAAATAATGAAAAATTATTTGCTAATAAATTAGAAAAAACTCTTTTAAATAATAAAATTGATATTGCATGTTTTAGAGATAAAGAATCTTCAAATTTTGAAAATCTTGCAAAGATATTTGTAGATATTTGTAAAGAACATAAAGTTG
>NZ_JBGUES010000092.1:0-8848 GCF_041821165.1 Poseidonibacter sp.
CACATCAATGGCGACAACCATTAACAGAACTAAACCTGACTTTATTTAATATGAAAAAAGCTTGTAAGAAAAATGATGATGAAAAAGTTGATTTATTATATAAAGAGAGTAAAAACCTTATTTTAAATATGTCAAATACAATAGAAGATTTTACAAACTTTTTTAATCCAAAAAAAGATAAAAAACTATTTTTTATTTGTGATGCTATAACTGAGTCATTAAATATTTTAAAAAAAATGCTTGAAATTGAGAGTATTGAAGTAAGTATAAAAGTAGATGATAATATTCAAGTATTAGGTGTTTCAAATGAATTATCACAAGTTTTAATAAACCTAATACAAAATGCAAAAGATGCTTTTAATCAAAAGAGTATAATAAATAAAAGAATAGATATTTTAGTAAAACAAGAAGAAATACAAAATACAAAATATGCCTTTATTGAAGTAAGAGATAATGCCTTGGGAATTGATACGCAAAATCTAGAAAGTATTTTTGAACCCTACTTTACAACAAAACATAAAAGTCAAGGAACAGGACTTGGATTGTTTATGTCAAAGTTGATAATAGAAAAAAGCCTAGATGGAAGTATAAGCCATAAAAATATAGATAATGGTTCTAGTTTTACTATAAAAATACCAATGATTACAAATGCAACGGATAAAAAATGAATACAAAATTATTAAAAACTTTAAAAATACTAATAGTCGAAGATGAGGTAAGATTAGCTAGTTTACTAAAAGAAGCAATATCTGATTATTTTTACTCTACTGTGATTGCAAAAGATGGAGAAGAAGGACTAAAAAAGTTTAAACAAAATAAACCAGATATTGTAATAACAGATATTTTAATGCCTAAATGTGATGGTTTAGAAATGACAAAAGAGATAAAAAAGTTAGATGAGCATATACCAATTATTGTTTTAAGTGCGCATTCTGATAAAGAAAAACTACTAAAAGCAATAGACTTAGGAATAAATAAATACTTTATAAAACCCTTTGACCCAGATGAGGTAATAGAACATATAAATAAAATAGCCCCAAACCTAAATAAAAGAAAAGAGATAAAACTAAAAGATGGGTTAGTTTTTGATAATAACTCAACATCACTATATAAAAATGGAGTTTTAGTAAGTCTAACTAAAAGAGAAAGAGAATTTTTATTTTTACTACTAAAACATCAAAATGAGATAGTAGATAGTGAGCTTATAAAAACAACACTTTGGAAAGATGAAGTAAATGATGAAAGGCTAAGAACTTTTATAAAAAGACTAAGAGTCAAAACATCAAAAGATTTGATTGAAAATACTTCTGGTAGAGGGTATTTTATTTCTAGGGGTTAGAGTAGAGAGTATTTTACCACTCTATAGTTTCACTAAAATCACTATTTTTGGTTTCTTTTGCTTTTTGTATTGAAGATGCCATTTTTTCTATGTTATTTAAATATAGAGTTTCTTCTATTTGTTTCCAATATTTTTCTGAAAGTAGAACTGTATTATTTCTTTTTCCAGTAATAATTATTGGTTCGTGTGTTTGAGATATTTCATCCAAAATATTATAAAAATCTTTCATTTTACTTTTAAAATCATCATTTGAAATAAATTCATCGTTTGCTAAAATTTCAATAATTCCTTTTTCATCATCTGCTTCTAATATCAGTTCAGGTTTTTTATCTATTGTTACATTTAATTTATTCATAATTTCCCCTTTCGGTATTTATATATGGAAGTATTATAACATCAAAAGAGAGTATAAATCTTAGAGGGTATTGAATGAATTGCACCTTCTCATCTCTATCCTCTTTCATATGTATGAGGTAAAAACCTTTGTGACCCAGTAGATGGACTTGATGGTTATTGAGTAGGTTTATTATCTTCTGCCTCCATTCAGGAATACTCTTTTTATAATATTCATAATCAATTTTTCGACCTAGAGGGTTGCTAGCATGCATGATTGCAGCACACTTTTTATAAATCTTTATAAATTCTTTCTTGGTCAAGTAATCATTAGCACTGCTTGCAAGTTGGTTTCTAACCTGTGGCTCTTCAGAAGGATTCTCTACAACGGGCTTTGGATAAAAATCAGTGTTTACACGCTCTAGATCTTTAAGTAAGTATTCTGCATTCCATGCAGTGGCAAAATTGGAATATACCTTTTCATACTCTTGCTTATTAGCAACCAATGATGCCATTGCTATTAGTTCTAGTATTTTACGAATTTGCAGAGCAATTGATTCTAGGGTTGTTGGCTCATATAATGCATGACCGTTACCGGCGAGAAAAAAATCAATAATACTTGTGCGTTTCTTTACCTCCTCCATCACATTGCAGTACATAACGATATCTGGTTTTTTCATATTCTTCCCCTTCAGCTAACGTTCTGCTTCAGTGACGCTTTACGTTCACTGCTAGTACTTGTTATGTATTTACTCTGCTTCCTCTAAAACTTTTTTCAAATCCATAATATATATTGGTTTTGTAATTCCAGATAATATCAACTCATGTGTAGTATTTGGAATCATCTTTTTACGTTGAGTTGATAATGATGAATGTTCAACTTCTTCTAATGTTATTCCCTTATCAGACATTGCCTGCTCATCTTCTTCAATAATATTCCAACAAACTATCATATCTATTTCATCAAAAAGCTTTTGTTCATCATTAAAATCTTTAAGTATATTTTTCAACTTAGACTTAAATTCTATGACTACATTTTTGTGTCCCCACTTGGCATATAGGTCATATCTATTTCTATACCCTGAAATTAAAGGTTTAATTTCGTCTATTATGCCGTTTCCGATACATTCAAAGAAGATACCAGCTACACTTGCTTCTTGATCTTTAGGTGTTTTTACAAATTTTGTTTTGTCATTTCTTAAATCAATCATTTGCTCTATTTCCGCAAATATTTCTTCTTTATCCCATTCTGTACTCTGTATCACTTCACCTGAGACATATTTTGTAATATATTTTAAATACAAATTGAAAATATCTCTAGCAAAATTTTTATATTTTCTACTTGTCATTCCGTGAATAGACTTTCGTCCAATATCAAATTTCAAATGTTTATCTTCAAACATAATAAATATATTTGACCAATAACCAGCATAACCTGTCGATGGGTGATCTATAGTTATACCAGTAGGCATGCCCTTAACCGAAGTATATATGCCTGAAGTAAATTTAGAGTACTCATATTCATCTAACCAATCACCATTTTCAATATTCTCTTCAGTACACAGTCCCATGTCAACTGATAGCATATCCCAAACTTTTCGTTTTGGTACAAAGCAAGTTGTATATTTGATTGTTCTTCCTTGGAATTCAAATTCACCTTTTTTATAGATAATTTTATCTTGCAACTTTTTTCGTTTATCTTGGTCAGTTCTATCTGCATCATTCGCATATTTAATAAATTCATCTAAATCTATTTTTGTCTTATTATTTAGATTGTCATACACCATCCAAAATTTATTTTCTAAAACTTCTTCATTGAATTTTCCATCTAAATTAGTATGTTTAAATATTACATCTATTTTGATATCTTCACCCCATAAAAAATTTGTATTTCCTATTGCAGTTTTAGTTCTAATTACATATTTTAATTGTTCATATGTCAACTTGAATAAAGGAGAATCATCAATGCTTTCTAAAGTTATTTCTGTGCCCTGTAGTTCAAATGATTCATCCTTTAATTTAATTGTAATACGATCATTGCTTCGACTAGTTTTCCAGTTATATGCATCTATTATTACACCTGTTTTAGTCCCATTTTTATTTCCACTTGTAATACTGAAGTTATTACATGAAAATAAAACAAATGTTAAGCCAACACCTTTTTCACCTATACTCTCTTCATCATTATCTTTATTGGTGGAGAATGGAGCTAATAAAGAAGCTAAGTCATTTGGATCGATACCAACTCCATTATCTTTTACAATAATAGATTTAGTTTGAGAGTTGACTTCAATACTAATAGTTGCTTTTTTTGGTTTTTCTTGTTTTATTGCATCCACTGAATTTTGTAAGAGCTCTGCTAAAATATCCCAATCATTATTATAACTATCATCTATATCTATAATACTTTTTTTTATTTCTTGTATCCCTGGTTTTAAAAAATCTATATTATCCATTTAGTTCCCTTTCTATTGTAAAGTATATTATATTCATGTATTGCATAACTATTCATTGAAGGAACATTGTATCTAAATAAGATTATATATTAATTATTAATAGACATATTAAATGTCTTTTTAATAACTTAAAATACTAACAAATAGTATTATTTATAGAATCTCCCCTTTTTTACATTAGAATTTTAAAATATAAAATGTCCAAAACACACCATAATCACTGTTATTTGGACAAAGTGTTCCTTGAATTGTTAAAAAAAGTATTAAAAGGACAAAATGTCCTTTTATAAAGAGAGTTTATTTTACTTACAAATTCCGCCAAGATACATCTAAATACTCAGATTCAATCTCATCTTTATTTATAAAACTTTGCGCATAAATATCGCCAATATTTGTGTGTGTTTGCAAAAAGTTTTGTAAGTAGTATATTTTTTTGTAGCCTAATTTTTCTAGGGTTTTTATCATTTTATTTATATCATTTGTATTTAGTAGTTCTGAGTGTACTGTTGTTCTAATTTCAAAATCGAAGTTTATATCTATTAGGTATTTTATTGTTTTTATATACTCATCGTATTTTTTAGTCTTAGTGATAGTCTCAAATTTTTCTTTTGTAGCTTTAAAATCAATAGCCATATAATCTATAAGATTTAATTTGATTAGTTCTTTTATTTGTTTTGGATTTGTAGCATTTGTATCTAGTTTGATTTTAAAACCTAGTTTTTTTATTTCTTTACAAAAAGGTATTAGGTCATGAACTGTTGCCTCTCCACCTGATAATACAACAGCATCTAGCAGACCTACTCTTGTTTTTAAAAAAGCTATTACATCATTTGGTGATTGATTTGCAGTTTTTGAATGAACTAAATCATCGTTATAACAATACAAACATCTAAAATTACACTTTATAAACCAAACTACGCAAGACAAGTGTCCTACGTAATCTGTTGTAGTGAATTTTGTAATATTATAAACAGTTTTTTGATTCAACAAATCTAACTCTTTGTTTATGTTCACCTTTTTTTCCTATATTAAAACTCTCAACTGGTCTGTGGTATCCCATCACTCTTGTGTAAACTATACATTTTGTTCTTCTTGATTCGTTTTTTTCAAGCAATTCTTGTTTTTTCATCATTTTGTAATTCCTCATTTAAAATTTCTTCGTCACATTTTGGACAATATTCGTGTTCACCATTTATATAACCATGTTTTTGACATACTGAAAATACAGGTGTTACAGTAATATATGGCAATCTAAAATTCGTGATTGTATTTTTTACAAACTTTCTACAAGCATCAATAGAAGATATTTTTTCATTCATATATAAGTGTAAAACTGTTCCACCTGTATATTTACATTGTAGTTCATCTTGTAAAGTCAATGCCTCAAAAGGATCATCTGTAAAATCAACTGGAAGTTGTGATGAGTTTGTATAATAAACATTTTCATCTTGCCCTGCTTGGATAATATCTTCGTATCTTTTTTTATCTTCTTTGGCAAATCTATATGTTGTACCCTCAGCAGGTGTTGCTTCAAGATTGTATAAATTTCCTGTCTCTTCTTGAAATTGAACCATTTTTTCTCTCATGAAATCTAGTATTTCATTACAAAAGTCATGCGCAAGTTCAGTTGATAAATCAATATTTTCATTAAAATAGTTTTTTACCATTTCATTCATACCATTTATACCAATAGTTGAAAAGTGATTATTAAAACCTTGTAAATATCTTTGTGTATAAGGGAATAATCCTCTATTATACATATCTTGAACAAAAACTCTTTTTTTCTCTAAAGTTGACTTTGCAAGTTCCATTAACTCTTCTAGTCTTTTTAATAAAGCATTTATATCGCACTTATATAAATAACCTAGTCTTGCCATATTAATAGTAACAACACCAATACTTCCAGTCATTTCAGCACTTCCAAAAAGACCGCCACCTCGTTTTAGTAGTTCTCTTAAGTCAAGTTGCAATCTACAACACATAGACCTTACATGACCTGGTTTATATGCTTTTTCATTTTCAATTAAATTGCCATTTTCATCTTTTATATATTGACTACCTATAAAGTTTTGAAAATATGAAGAACCAATTTTTGAAGTATTTTCAAATAAAATATCAGTATTTTCACCATACCAATCAAAATCTTCTGTAATATTTACAGTAGGAATTGGGAAAGTAAAAGGTTGTCCAGTTTTATCACCTTGTGTCATTACTTCATAATAGGCTTTGTTTATTAGATTCATCTCTTTTTGAAAATCTTTATATGTTAGTTCTTCAAAACTACTATAACCTTTTTGTTTTATTTGCTGTAATAACTCATCGTCATTTACATTTGCAAATAAATGTTTTTGATTTTTTGTAGGGATTTGGTCTTTTAAATCACTTGGAACTGTCCAATCAATAGTGATATTTGTAAAAGGACTTTGTCCCCAACGAGCAGGAACATTTAAATTATAAATAAAAGACCTAACAGCTTTTTTAATCTCTTTATATGTAAGTTTATCTTTGAAAACATAAGGTGCTAAATATGTATCAAAAGATGAAAATGCTTGAGCGCCTGCCCACTCACTTTGTAAAATTCCTAAAAAATTTGCCATTTGTCCAAGAGCTTCTCTAAAATGATTAGGAGCTGTACTTTCAACTCTTCCTCTTACTCCATTAAATCCTTCATCAAGTAATACTCTAAGTGACCAACCTGCACAATATCCACTTAAACAATCTAAATCATGAATATGATAATCAGCATTTCTATGAGAATAGCCCTCTTCTTTTGAGTAAACCTTATCAAGCCAATAATTTGCTATTACTTTTCCTGCTGTGTTATTAATAAGTCCAGCATGAGAATATCCTGTATTTGAGTTAGCTTTTATACGCCAATCACTTCCATTTATATACTCTTGAATAGTTTGTGTAGAATTTACATAAGTTGTGTCACTATCAATATTAGAATTATGCTCTCTTTGCATTTTATGTAAATGTCTATAAATCATAAAAGATTTCATTACTTCAAAATGTTTCGCATGATATAGCTCTTTTTCGATTTTATCTTGCACATCTTCAACAGTAATCATTTTTCTTTCTTTTAATAACGCTAATACATTTGTATAAATATCATCATCATATTGTGTTTCAACACTTTTAAAAGCTTTCTTTATTGCATCTTTTATTTTATAAGATTCAAACTCTTGTTTTGAACCATCTCTTTTTAAAATTTCTATTATCATTTCTAGTCCTTAAAAATATCAGTGATTATAGATGATAAAATCTTAATAGCAAATAACAGTTTTTGTCACAAAAGTGTCATTTTTTGGGCATTTTAAGGGTAAAAATTATTTTACTTTTTTATTTGTAATTATTTTATAAATAGTAAAAAAAAGTAAAAATTTAAGTATAAAATAATACTAAATTAACTAGAATGTACCCTTTTATTAATTACAGAGGAAATTATATGAGACATTTCTTAACATTAGCAGACTATTTAAAAGAAGAAATTCTTGAAATATTAGACCTAGCTAAACAAATCAAAACAGAGACTAAGAATAAAGAGTTTAAAGATTATATGCCTAAACAAACATTAGGTATGATTTTTGAGAAAAGTTCAACTAGAACAAGAGTCTCTTTTGAAACAGGTATTTACCAATTAGGTGGAGTAGGATTATTCCTTTCATCAAGTGATATTCAACTAGGACGAGGTGAGCCTTTAAGTGACACTTCAAGAGTTATATCAAGAATGGTAGATATGGTAATGATTAGAACTTTTGGACATGAAAAAATTGAAGAATTTGCAAAGTATTCAAAAGTTCCTGTAATAAATGGTTTAACAACAGAATATCATCCTGTACAATTAATGGCAGATTATCTTACTATCCAAGAAGCAGGTTTAGATAAAGATTTAGTTGTTGCATATATTGGTGATGGTAATAATATGGCTCATTCATGGCTTAATATGGCTGCAAAATTAGGTTTTGAACTAAGAATTGCAACACCTAAAGGTTATGAAGTAAATGCTGATATTTTAGCAAAAGCTTTAGAAATGGCAAAAGAATCTGGTGCAAAAATCACAATCTCAAATGACCCAAAAGCTGCAGTACAAGGTACAACAGTAGTTACAACTGATACTTGGGTTTCAATGGGACAAGAAGATGAAAAAGAGCAAAGATTAAAAGACTTTGATGGTTATATCGTAGATGCTAAAATGATGAGTTTAGCACAAGAAAAAGCTATTTTCTTACATTGTTTACCTGCATATAGAGGTTATGAAGTAAGTGAAGAGGTATTAGAAGGAAGTCAAAGTTTAATTTTTGATGAAGCAGAAAACAGACTACATGCACAAAAAGGTGTAATGGTTTGGTTAGATAGACAAAGAAACGCCTAATGATTGATTTTAAAAAGTTTGAAAAATACTCAAGACCAGGGCCAAGATATACGTCTTACCCAACAGCTCCTGAGTTTAGTACAACATTTACACAAGATGATTTAAAAGAGTATTATAAAAACCAAAGTGATGATAGATCGCTTTCTTTATATATTCATATGCCATTTTGTAGAAGTGCTTGTTATTTTTGTGGATGTAATACGATTTTTACTTCAAAAGAAGAGAAAAAAGTTGAATATATAACATATTTAAAAAAAGAGTTAAATATATTAAAAAACCACCTAAATACTTCAAGAGTTGTAACTCAAATGCATTTTGGTGGAGGAACTCCTACCTTTTTCTCAC
>NZ_JBGUES010000093.1:0-8807 GCF_041821165.1 Poseidonibacter sp.
AACCTTTTTTATCATTTGCTTCAAATTTTTGTGCATCAATTATAAGTTTATCACTTTGTGCAAATAAAAGTGTAGAACAGATTAATAAACCAGCTAAATATTTCATTGACAACCTTTTTATTTTTTATTTTTCATTTCAACTTCAAAGTGTACATTTTTTGATTTCATATTATCTTTTATTCCATCTAAATATAAGTTTGTACCTTTGATATAATGTTTATAATAATTACCTTCGTAAGGCTTAGAATTATAAGCAATTTTTGTTTTTGTATTATAAAATAGTTCATCTGTTTTTAAATCAACAAAATCATCTCTTTTATAAAATACATTTTTTCTAAGAGTTATATCATCTGCTTTTTTTATAATAACTTCTGCTTTTAGCTCTTCAAAATTATAGTTTTCTTCTGGTTTAGAGTTTTTTAAAGTAATAGTTGCGTCATACATTTCATCTCTATTTTTATATCTTACTGCATGAGTAGCATCTATAATTTTAGAAACATTTTTTTCATCTAATGTATACATTAAAGGTTTATCAAATACTACTAATGGAATATCTAAACTATCATTTGTATTTAGTTTATTTTCAACAGGTATAAAATATCCCATTACTGATACTATTAATAAAATGTAAGCAAAAAACCTTATATCCATGCGTTTAAAAAGTCCTTTTCTATTTCATCTTTTTTACAAATTATTTCAATCATTTCTCTTACTGCACCGCTTCCACCTTGGTTTTGGCAAACAACATCAACAAACTCTTTTAATACTTCTGTTCCATTTTTTGGAGTAAAAGATAAACCTGCTTTTTTAAGCATTTTGTAATCATTTAAATCATCACCAATAGCAGCAACTTCATCCCAAGTAATACCCTCTTCATCAAGAATACTTTGAAGAACTTCATCTTTATTGTGAATACCTTGATGTAAGTGTTCTATTTTTAAATCATTAGCCCTTCTTTCTACGATTAAAGAGTTTCTTCCTGTAATAATGGCAGCTTTTTTACCTAGTTTTTTAGTCCATGTAGCAATTGCTAAACCATCTGCAACATCAAAAGATTTAATTTCATCGCCATTATTTGTATAAGTAATTTTACCATCAGTTAAAGTACCATCTACATCTAATACAATTAATTTAATCATAAAACACCCTTAGTACTTGGAATTCCTAATCTTTCATTTTTTACTAATGCTCGTCTTAGTGCAACTGCAAATGCTTTAAATGCAGCTTCTAAAATATGGTGTTTATTTCTACCTCTATCTTGAATTATATGTAATGTAATTCCAGCATTTCCAGATACTGCATGGAAAAATTCTTCTGCTAATTCAACATCAAAATTTCCAACTTTTTCAGAAATATTAAGTTCATAAACTAAAAAAGGTCTATTTGATAAATCTAATGCACAAGTAACAGCTGCTTCATCCATAACAACAGTTGCGTTTCCATATCTTTCAACTGCTTCAATTGGGAAAATTTCATTTTTTAAAGCTTTTCCTAAAACAATCCCACAATCTTCAACAGTATGATGAGCATCAATATGTAAATCACCTTTACAAGATAAATCAATATCAATACCACTATGTTTTGATAAAGCTTCTAACATATGATCAAAAAAACCAACACCTGTATTTATATTTGATTTTCCTGTTCCATGAATATCAATTTTACATTTGATATTAGTTTCTTTTGTTTCTCTATTAAGTTCTGTCATGTATAACCTTAATTTTTAATTATTACTGCATTATCTAAAATATTTAAATCTTTAAATAATTCTGCTTGATTATATGAATTAAATCCAGTGATAAATACTTTATGTAAAGATCTTGAATTTGAAGATACCTCTTTTACAACTACATTATATTTATTGTTAAATAGTGACTCATATTTTTTCTTAGTAGCAATTGCACCCTCTTTTTTACTAAATGCTCCAACTTGAATATTGAAATTTTCAGCAGTAATTGGTTTATTCGTATTTGTTACTTTTTCAATTGGTTTAATATCAAGTAATGGTTCTATTTTGTTTTCAGCAATTCTATCTGGCATTTCATTTATAGGAGAAAGAGAATCATCAATTCTTCCGTTATAACCTAAAACTTTAATTTTAACTTTTGCTGTTCCATTATTTACCATATCAATTTTATGTGCTGCTGTATTTGATAAATCAATAATACGACCTGCAACAAATGGACCTCTATCATTGATTCTTACAACAACTGATTTACCATTTTCTAAATTATCAACTCTAAGCATTGTATTCATTGGTAAAGTTTTATGTGCTGCTGTCATAGCATACATATCGTATATTTCACCATTTGATGTTTTTTTCGCATGAAAACTTGGACCATACCATGATGCAATACCTGTAAACTCATCACCTAAATTTGCAACCATTGGATAATATCTTTTTCCAAATACACTATAAGATTTTAAAGTAGCTCTATGCATAGCTTTTGAGTTTCTTATATTTTTATTTGAATTATGCTTATAAACTTTACTAATATCAGCTCTATGAACAGTACTTTTTTCTGAACATCCTGTAATTAATAAGGTACTTGTAATAAAACCTGTAAGAATACAATTTTTTATAAGTTTATTTGAAAATTTCAATTCTTCTCCTGTTTTATAATACTTGATTATATAATATTTGCACAATTTTTATTCTGGAATTTTTATAGAAGTTTTTTAAATTTATTATATAATCAAATATTTTTAAATATTAAATGCATTAATATCAAAGATAAACTTCTTATTTTAAGAAAATTCCTTTCTAAAATAAGAAGAATTATATCTAAGCAATACTAGAAAACTCTTTAAATAATCTAATAGCATTCGTAGTTGTCAGTTCTTGAATTTCATTTTCATCTATATCTAATAGTTCTGCCATTTTTTTGGCAACAAATACAGTATAGTATGGTTCATTTCTTTCACCTCTATGAGGATGAGGAGTTAAATACGGAGCATCAGTTTCAATGATTAATTTTTCTCTTGGAATTTTAGGTAAAACATCAACTAATTTTTTAGCATTTTTAAATGTTAAAACCCCACCAATTCCAAAATAAAAATTATGATCAGCTAAAGGTAATAAATGTTCACTTGCATTGTAACAATGAAGAACTCCACCTACACTTTTAGCATCATAATCTATTAAAATCTGTCTTGAATCATTAGAAGCTTCACGAATATGTACAATTAAAGGTTTATTTACTTTTTTTGCAAATTCAATTTGCGAAATAAAAACCTCTTTTTGTTTTTTTATATTGGCTTTTTTCTCTTCTTCGTCTTCTGGAAGTCTAAAATAATCTAATCCACATTCACCTACTGCAATACATTTAGGATGATTTATATACTCTTGTAGTACTTTTTCATCATACATATCAATATCATAAGGATGAATACCCACTGCAAAGTATACTTCTTTATATTTTTCAGCAAGTTTTACAGATTGTGGTAAATCATTAAAATCAGCCCCTGGGATTAAAAAACCTTTAACCCCATGAGAAAGTGCATTTTGTATTACTTCGTCAATATCTTCGTAAAATTTTTTGTTGTCTAAGTGACAATGTGTATCTATAATTATGACAGCAACTTTTTTTCTACAAGATTTATAATATTATTAATTTTATGAATATCAGCACCTTTAATCCATGCATCAATTCCAAAGTTTTTAAATGCATCATAATCACTTTCATCGTCAATTACTGCAATTGAAACAAATTTTTTCTTACATGCATTTGCTTTATTTTCTTCAAATTCAAAAATTGTATCAATATTGATAATTGCAATATCAGCTTCACCAGAAGCACCACTATGGAAATGTTCTACTTTGTGATTAGAATCAAATAGTGATTCATCCATTTCGAAAAAAGTAACTATGTTCATGTAAATTCTCCCAGTATTAATTGAATTTTATTCTAGCTAAAAATTATTAATTTATAACTTATAAGATATATCTTGATAAATCTTCGTTATCTACAATATCATCAAGTTTTTCAGATACTAACTCTTTTGTTATAATAATTTTTTCACCACTTCTCTCATCTGCATCATAAGAAATATCTTCTAATACTTTTTCAATAACAGTGTGAAGTCTTCTTGCACCAATATCTTCTGTTTTCATATTTGCTCTAACTGAATAATTTGATAAAGAACGAATTGCATCATCATCAAACTCTAATTCAACATTTTCAACTTTTAATAAGGCTTTATATTGTCTTAAAAGTGAGTTTTTAGTATTTGTTAGAATTTTATATAAAGCTTCTTCATCTAATGATTCTAATTCAACTCTTAAAGGAAATCTTCCTTGTAATTCTGGTAATAAATCAC
Organism: Poseidonibacter sp.; assembly: GCF_041821165.1. Classification (NCBI taxonomy): domain Bacteria; kingdom Pseudomonadati; phylum Campylobacterota; class Epsilonproteobacteria; order Campylobacterales; family Arcobacteraceae; genus Poseidonibacter; species Poseidonibacter sp. Next base: position 4,321 of record NZ_JBGUES010000093.1, read on the forward strand.
TTGGTTTAGAAACATGGAATGCTCCAGCTGCTATAAATAAAATATGGTCTGTTTTAATTTGTCCAAATTTTGTTTGAACAGAACTACCTTCAACAATTGGTAGTAAATCTCTTTGAACACCCTCTTTACTTGGATCTTGATTTTGATTTGTTTTTCCTGATGCAATTTTATCAATTTCATCTAAGAAAATAATTCCACCATTTTCAGCTCTTTTTAGAGCTTCAACTTTTATAGCTTCTTTATCTAATAAATTTTCACTAGCAACACTTCTTAATAGAACTTTTGCATCTTTAATAGTTACTTCTTTTTTAATTTTATCTTTATTTAATCCACCTAACATTTTATTTAGGCTTTCTTGCATTGAAGACATATCTAAAGGCATTGATGAATCTAAAATTTCTACATGAGCTTTTTTAGGAACTTCTATTTCAATTTTTTTATCATCTAATGAACCATCAAGAAGTTTCTTTTCCATTACATTATATGTTTTGATAAAAGATTCTTTTGCACTTTCACTTGCAGTTTCAGGAAGTGGAGGAACAAGTTTTTCAATTATTTGTCTATGAACTTCATCTTCGATTTTTTCTTTAATTTTTTCTTCATAATCAGCAGTTACAATATTTATTGATTCATAAACTAAATCTCTAATCATTGATTCAACATCACGACCTACAAATCCAACTTCTGTATATTTTGATGCTTCAACTTTTACAAAAGGAAGTTTCATCATTTTTGATAATCTTCTTGCTATTTCTGTTTTACCAATACCTGTACTTCCAATCATTAGAATATTTTTAGGCATAATTTCTTCTTGAAGTTCAGGTTCTACCTGCATTCTTCTGTATCTATTTCTTAAAGCTAATGCAATAGTTTTTTTAGCATCTTTTTGTCCAATGATATAATCATCTAAGTATGTAACTATCTGTTTTGGTGTCATATCCATACTTTTTTAATCCTCTATTGTTAATATTTTAATATTTTGATTTGTGTAAATACAAAGTTCACCAGCAATCATTAAAGATTCTCTTACTAAGTCTTCTTCATCTAAATCTGAATGTTTTGCTAATGCACGAGCAGCAGAAATAGCAAAGTTTCCACCAGAACCAATAGAACAAATTGCTCCATCTTCTGGTTCTACAACATCACCAGTTCCTGATAAAATAAAGATATTATCTTTATTTAATACAATCATCATAGCTTCTAATCGTCTTAATACTTTATCTTTTCTCCACTCTTTTGAAAATGCAATAACGGCTTTTAATAAATCACCTTTTGTATTTTCTAAGTGAACTTCAAACATATCAAAAAGATTAAACGCATCAGCAGTACTACCTGCAAATCCTGCTAAAATTTTATCTTTGTAAAGTCTTCTAATCTTTGTAGCATTACCTTTTAAAACTGTATTTCCAAAAGTAACTTGACCGTCACCTCCAATTACAGCTTTATTTTTACCTTTATAGGCAAGTATCGTAGTTGCATCAAACATTCAATTATTCTCCAATAATATCAATTTTTAAAGTTGCATTAACACCATGACCTAACTTACACGTTGCTTCAAAAGTACCTTCTGTTTTAATCTTTTTTTCTAAAGAGATATGTTTTTTATCTATTTCAATTGAGAATTGAGTACTTAAAGCTTCTGAAATTTCTTTATTTGTAACAGAACCAATTAAGTGACCATTTGCACCAATTTTATGTTTAATTGTTAATTTAGTAGAATTTATTTTTTCAGCTAATTCTTTTGCTTCTTGAAGCTCTTCTGCTTCTTTTTGTGCAATTTTTCTTTGCTCAGATTTATATCTATTTAGTACCTCAGGTGTTCCATGTTTAGCAAATCCCTTACCAATTAAAAAGTTTTTTCCGTAACCATCTTTAACTTCATGAACTTCTCCAGCTTTTCCTAAACCTTTAACATCTTTTACTAATAATACTTTCATATATAATTCCTATAATTTAAATTCGTGGATATTGTACCAATATTTTCGTAAAGCTATTATAAATAGGATAATTAATTTATAATCTCTTCACTTGATGGTAAGTTTTCTCTTATATTTCTTTTTTTGACATAATTATTTAATCCAATATGGTTATTATAACCAAGCAGTTTTGCAATTTTTCTAACAGATAATCCAACTGAAAGTAACTCTTCAATTTTATCTCTTTGATTATCAAATTTTGACTTTTGTATAGTACCAAAAGGTTTTCCAAGAGCTATTCCATTTAATTTTTTTACAATTAAAGCCTCTTTTGTTCTTAAACTCATAAGGTTTTTTTCAAGACTTAAAGTCATTGAAATTACTCCAAGTACCATTTGTGTTAGCATATCGTCATCATCAATTAATTCTAGTTTTTGCTTAACTACTAAGATTCTTATCTTATTTGATAAAATATGTTTTACTATTTCTAAAATATTCTCAATTGTTCTTCCAAATACATTTAAATCTGCAACAATAATTGTAGATTTTTTTTCACAATCTTTTAGTGATTCTAAAATGTATTTTTCATCATTTGATGAAGTTATATCAATTTCAATGTTTTTATACACACTAAAGTTATTACTTTGAATATACTTTTCAAGTAATTCCATTTGCTCTTGTACATAACTTTGATTATTTTTATTAACTCTAACATATGTGAAAATTTTTGACATAAAAGTCCTTTTAGAAATAAGTATAATTATTTTTAAATCTTATATTTTAATTAAAATTATACAAAATGTTAACTGTAATATTATTAACCTTTGCTTAACAAAAGAAGTAAAGTTCCTAAAAAATCGATAGTTTCGAACTCTTAGCTTTTACATTGATAATCCATCTTGAATTCAAAGTATTTTTTTGCTATTATCTTGAAAATTTAATAATGATTAAAAAGGTTTACTTTGAAGATAACTGTTGCTATTTCAGGTGCAAGTGGGGCTAATTTAAGTATTAATTTTATAAAAAATTTACCTTCAGAGATTGAAGTTTTTCTAGTATTATCAAAAAGTGCAAAAACTGCTTTAAAATTAGAAAATAATATATCTGTAAAAAAACTATTTAAAGATAAAAAAAACATCCAAATTTTTGATGATTCAAATATAGCTGCACCAATTGCTTCAGGCTCTTTTGAAGTTGATAAAATGATAATTTTACCATGTTCAATGAACACACTTGCAAAATGTGCAGTTGGTATTTCTGATTCTTTGATAACTAGAGCATTTACTGTAATGCTTAAAGAAAAAAGAGAGATAGTTCTAGCTCCAAGAGAAATGCCTTTAAATTCAATTGCATTAGAGAATATGCTTAAATTATCGAATTTAGGTATTACTATTGCACCTCCTGTTTTAGGTTACTACTCTAATCAACAAAGTTTAGAAGATATGGAAAAATTTTTAATTGGTAAATGGTTTGATTTACTCAAGATAAAACATAACTTATATAAAAGATGGGAATAAATATGTCTAAAGATATTGAAAACAAATGTGAAGCATCTTATAACAAAGCAATTTATAGTGGTACATTTGACCCTATTACAAATGGTCATTTAGATATTATTAGAAGAGCTGCAAATATATTTGATGAAGTTGTTATTGCTGTTGCTAAAAGTGAAAGAAAAAAGCCTATGTTTTCTCATGAACAAAGAGTAGAGTTTGCAAAAGCTGCTACAAAAGATATACAAGGTGTAAAAGTTCTAGGTTTTGATACCCTACTTGTTGATTTAGCTGATGATTTAAATATAAATACAATTATTAGAGGTTTAAGAGCTGTTTCTGATTTTGAATTTGAACTTCAAATGGGATATGCAAACTCATCTATAAATAAAAGAATTGAAACACTTTATTTAATGCCAACACTTGAAAATGCTTTTGTATCATCAACAATTGTAAGAGAAATTATTAGATTTAAAGGTAAATTCCAACACTTAATTCCAAAGGAAGTATTAGAATGTATGTAGTAATAGAGGGTATTGATACAGCTGGTAAATCTACACAATTAGAACTTTTACAAAAGAAATATTTATATGCTCTTTTTACAAAAGAACCAGGTGGAACAGAAATTGGAGCTAAGTTAAGAACAATGGCTTTAAATGGTGAAGCAAAATCAAAAATTGCAGAAATGTTTTTATTTTTAGCAGATCGTGCTGAGCATATTGAAGAAGTTATACTTAACAATGAAGATAAAATGATTATTTCAGATAGGTCAATGATTTCAGGAATTGCCTATGCTTCAAATTTTGATTTAGATAAAATGATTGAACTAAATTTACTTGCAACAAATAATATACTTCCATCTCATGTAATATTATTAGAATTAAGCCCTGAGGAATTAAAGTATAGATTATCTCAAAAGCAAAATGATGCAATAGAATTAAGAGGAATTGATTATCTAATTGATATTCAAAATAGAATGAAAGAAACAATAATAAAACTTGGAATTAACCATCTATTTATTGATGCAAGTTTAAAAATAGAAGAAATAGAAAAACAAATAGAGGATTTTTTAAATGAG
>NZ_JBGUES010000094.1:0-8657 GCF_041821165.1 Poseidonibacter sp.
TCTTATGCAATGAGAACTTTGCCAATGGGGATTACTTATGCAATATGGACAGGAATTGGTGGAGTAGGAGCTACTCTTATTGGAATACTTTTATATGGTGAACATGCGGGATTAAAAAGATTAAGTTTTATGTCATTAATTATAATAAGTATTATTGGATTAAAAATTTTAGTATAAAATAATTAAGAACACTTTTAGACTTTCATCATAGTATTAAAACTGATAATGTTGAATATGGGTAAAAGTTGTAATAGAACAAGTTCAACAACTTGTAGTTTTTGGAATTTTCTTAAAGATAAAGAAATACAGATTATTTAAGATTGTTAATAAATCACTATCTATCTATTTATTTGTTAATTTTTTACTAAAGTTTATATATTAATTTTGTTGTCCCAAGTTGGGACAGCAAGATTATTTCAAAGTTTTTTTTCTTTTATAATTTTTGATACTCATACCTAGATTAACATAAATAAATTGATATTTTAAGTAAACATTTTATTAATTAATCTTTTCTAAAACTTAATAGCTGATTTGAAATCATTATTTGAATGAAGCTATTAAGTTCTAAATATATTTCTACTGTCTTGTTAAGTATACTTTTTGAGACACAAGATGATAAAATTATAATTTCCCATTTTAAGTGTCTCAAAATATATCTCAGCTAAGTGTCTCATAAAGTCTAAATAGTTATAATATACCAATTTAATCAAAAGGCATCTAAAATGGAAATTGGTTATGCAAGAGTTTCAAGTAATGGACAAAATTTACAATCACAAATTGAATTATTAAAAAAAGCAGGTTGTGAAAAAATATTTCAAGAAAAAAGAAGTGGTACTCAAACTGATAAAAGAGTTGAATTACAAAATGCTTTAGATTTTGTAAGGGAAGGAGATTCTTTTATTGTTACTAGGCTTGATAGATGTAGTAGAAGTGTATTAGACCTTTATAAAATAATAGATAAGTTAAATAAGAAGAATGTTTCTTTTAAAGCAACAGAACAAGAAATAGATACTTCAACTAGTTCAGGAAGATTAATGATAGGACTGCTTTCAATTGTATCAGAATTTGAAACAGATTTAAGAAGTGAAAGACAAGCAGATGGAATAGCTTCTGCACTTAAAAGAGGTGTAAAATTTGGAAGATCTGCAAAGTTTGATAATGAAAAAGTACTGGAAGCCATTAAAATGCAAGAAGAAGGTATGAAAAATCAAGATATAGCAGACCATTTTCAAATTGGAAGAAGTACACTTTTAAGATGGATTGCTAAGTATAAGAATATAAATTAACACCAAATTTTTTTCATTATGATATAACAAATAGAAAAAAAGTAATTCTACTAAAAAGGATATAATGATATATAGTTTGTATAGCATTAATACTTAATATAAAGCTAAAATAATTTTATAGTTTTTACAAGTATCATAAGGCATCCATGAAGCTAATGGCCCTATTTGCATAGCAGATTCATTAAAAAGCTCTTTTCTCTCTTCATTACTTAGTTTTAACATTCTATTCATCAATACTCTTTTTCTTGAACTATTTTTAATTAATCGTTAAATAATAAACCTTAATATTTTTTATTTTGTTATAACATGTTGAAAAATATTAACTATACACTTTTAATTGTATAGTTTTGAGTATATTCAAAAATTAACTCTAGTTGTAGCAAGCTTATTGTTAGTAAAAACTGCTCTCAAAGTAAGCAGTTGTTGAACGTTTATTTTGAAAACAAGTCGTCGAAAAGCTACTTATTCCTCTCCAAGTATTTGTTATAGATGATATTATTTAATAGTATCAGTCCATTGATGTCAAGTGCAACCCTAAAATGCACCAATATGTAGTGCAAAAGTACACCACTTAGAAACACCTATTTATTAGAAATATCTAACAATCTGCTTCTCTTTTTTGTTTTAATCTATAGCTTTCTGCTCTAAAATAGTACTCAGGGTAGAAACCACTTTCCGTAATATAGATAGTTTCTATACTTTTTTCTTTTTTATCTAAAGTAGTATTTTTAATTTCAATAAGCTTTGCATCTTGATTAAAATATGCATATGAAATTATTTTATCATTAACAATAGATATTTTATTTCATTTCCAGCAATAATAAATCTTTCTGAAATGGGATTAGATCAACTATATACCAGGATAGTTAAGCATAATAAACTAAAATTGATGAATTTTTATCCTCTCAACTTTTAGCTACTATTATATACAACAATTAGTTATTTTGTAATTAAAATAATGTTATAGGATTAGATAAATATTGTTCAAATTTTTAAACTTTAGAAGATAATGATAAAAGATATCCGGCAAGTATTGCATTAAATGAATATAAAGAATTAGCTAAATTATTTATATATTCTTGTGAGACATTAAAAGTTTTATTTAATAGATAATAACTTTTATATTTTGACTATAAAGATAATGGAAACCTTTTTTATTCATAATCAATATTCTTCATGAATCCTTTCAAATAAAAGTGTAACCTATATTAGTTTTAATAAATTTTAAAACCGCCCTATTCTTTCTTTTATAAGTAATTATCATTGTTTATTTTCTTTAAATGCTTTATTTTAATACACTATTATACACATAATAGTGTATAATATTAGAAATTAAGTCAAAATTGAGGAATTTATATGAATAATCATGCTTTTTCAAATGAAATACGTATGTTTTGGGGCCATTTTAAAAATGAACTAAAACTTACAAATAAATCTAAATACACAATTATTTCATATAGCACTACAATTAATAGTTTTATTGAGTTTGTTGAGCAATATCAAAAAGTTCTTAATTTCACAAATTTAAAAAAAATTGACATTATGAATTTTCTTGAATATAAAAATCTTGTATTAGAGAAACATACTGAATTAGCTATGAGTTCTAAAAAATTATATATTACTCATTTAAAAACATTTTTTTCATTTATAAATGAGAATCTTGATTTAGATATTAAAATTTCTACTATATTTAAAATAAATATTAAGATATCAAAACGAACACCTAAAGGTGTAGAAAAAAAAGATGTCAAAATTTTAGAAGAATATTTAAAAAATTTAAAATTAAATAATTTTTTGAATATAAGAAATTCTTTGTTAATTAAAGTATTACTTTACTCTGGTGCAAGAAGAGGAGAACTAGAGGTTTTAGAAACAAAAAATTTTATAAAAGATAAAGAACTTTATATTATTAATACAGTAGGTAAGGGAGACAAAGAAAGAATTTTGTATATTTCATCTACTTATATAAAAGAAGAATTATCTTACTATATTAGAAATAATATAGAGTATATTGCAACAACAAAATCAGGCAAAATAATGGATGGTTCACAAATCTATAGATCATTAAATAATATTTATAAAAAATTAGGTATAAAGTATAGTGGAGTTCATATTTTAAGACATACTTTTGCTAAAAACATGTTAGCAAAAGATGTAAATATTGTAACAGTAAAAGAGTTATTGGGTCATGCTAGTATTCAAACCACTATGATCTATACTAATCCTAATCAAAAAGAAGTTCAAAAAGCCTATTTAAATACTATTAAATAAGTATAGGTGGTGTTCAAGATTCTCGTATGGTTAATTGTGATATTCTTAAACTCAAATTCCTTATTGGTATTGTCCATTTTACTTGATTTTTTTATTCCCATAAACAGAAGTTTTAATAAGCTATAATTATTTTGAAATACACCTTTAGTTTTAGTTAAAGTTCTAAATTGTCTATGTACTAATTCTATTATATTTGTTGTCTAAATTACTCTTCTTATATCTTCTAGGTATTGGAAATAAACTGTTAAATTTCCCATTTATTCTACAAGATTGAAATACTATAGAATATTTTTTACCCATTTTTCTTCAAGTTTATAAAATTCAAACATCGCTTATACTACTTTTAATCCATCAATTTTAACTCCAAGAACTGTATAAAAAGCTTTAGAAGTATATTTCCATCTTCCTTTACTTTATAATGTATCGTATCAAGGAATACAAATGGATATACATCTTCAAATGGACGAATTTAGCATTCGTATGATTTTATCTTTTACTGCACTTATTGCGGCTTTAGAGAAGCCTAGACAATAAAAATCTTCAATTTCAAAAGAACTTAATGTGGCATTTACTCCACCGATACTTTTACCAGTCAAAATTCCATTTTCAGAGTTATTTAATAAAGAGTCATATTTATTCTCTAAACATGTTTTACCTTTAACTTTAGTTTTTTTATTTTCTGTTTCATATTTACTAATATATCCAATAACTGGTATTATGTATCTTTATATGGATTAACTCTTTTCTCTCCACTTTCATTTATCATATATAATCCATATATTTAATTTCTTTGAATTATAATTTTATTAATAACTACGACTGCATCATGACTTTTTTTGTAAATAAATTTTAAATTTAGTTTAAAATAATATAAAAAAGTGTTATAATTTAATCTATAAAAAATAAAGGGATCTCTAATGATGGAAACAAGATTTAAAACTTATTTATATTCATTTATTATATTTATAATACCTTCTGCTTATTTATTTGCAATTGCTAATGATTTTGAATTAATGGAGATTGCATGTATATTATATTTTATTGGAATAATTTATGTTACTATGTATGAGTATAAAGATAATGAAGAATTTCAGAGATTTCTGGCTAAATGGTTCTAAAATTCTTTATTTGAATTTTTAATTTTATTCTAAATCTTTTGATACGAATTTATTGTCAAAAATTATTTCATATTTTATATTAATTAAAATAATAAAATCAATATAAATTTTTTCAACTTTAGAAGTAGTTAATTCTTTAGATTTTAACAATGAATCCTTTATAAATTTATGTAACTCACTTTCTACTAATAAATACTCTATAATATATTGTGATATCTTTTCTTCTGTTTTACTCAATTCATTATAATAAGAATAATTTAAATTTTTTAAAAAAGCCCACAAATTATTTGCAATTTTAATGTCATTAGTTGTTGATTCTGAATTCTTAATTAAATATTCTCTTATTTCAAGAAGTTCATCTTTAATATATGTATATTTATCCGAAAATATCTCATAACTAATTTGATTAACTAATTCTTTAATTTTATAAAATAGGGACTTAAGTTTTTTATCATCAATATCTAAGTATTCATAATTTACATAAATACAATTATTTAAAGAATTATATAAAATATCCCTTTCTCTTCTATTATTAATCTTAGCGTTTTTTAACATATTAATAAAAGTATTTATATGCTTATATACTAATATATTTTTATAAAATAAATTACAATACTTATATTCTAAGTCACTTATTTGTTTCTCTTTAATAATTTTATATTCATTTGATAAATATCGAGTTAAAGTATTTAAATCATTGAACTTTTTATTTGCTTTAAATAATTCAATATCTAATGTAGTTTTAACAGGGAAATAATATTCTTTCATAGTAAACCTTTTTATTTATAAAAGTTTACATATTTGTTTTGACAGCATTATGTCTGATTACGAATAATGTATTATAATTTAATCTTTTTAGAATACCTTATTTAGATTTTAATAATCTTTAATATTTTGCAATATCTTTTTTTATAATATCATCAATCCATACAGGTTCAATAACCTTTACATTTGGAATCCAATATTTAATTAGTGAAATTATTTCCATTTCATGGGTTATTTTTATTGTTACGATTAATGATCCATCTCTATTTATTGATTCTACAATTTGTGTTGGTGCTAATGGTTTTCTTTCAATAAATTTTGAGATAGATGAATCAATATATAATTTAACAACAAAGGGATCAGTGTTTTCATTAAACCATACATTTATTGAATTTTTTAGAAGTCCTTCTATCTTTGAATTAATTGTAAATAACTCTTCTTTTATTTTAATATTAAAAATACTTTTAAGATAATATTTTTTTATAAAACCATCTTTTGTATCTATTGCAATCAAATACCAAAAACCTTCAAAATTTGCTATTTTTAAAGGATTAACAGTTAGTTCATAAGTTTTATTTTCTTGAAGTTTATATGAACATATAATTTGTTTTTTTTGTTTTATTGCTACTTCTAATTTTTGTATTATTAATAACTTATCATCAATACTTTCCATACTAATTTTTGCATAAATCGGATTACAATCTTCATTTTTAATTCTTGATAGTAAAGATTTAGCTTTTAAAGAAAACATTTTTCCTACATTGCTAAAGATATTTTCCATAATATCTAACACAACTTGTTCCTCAAGAGTTGATGATTTTTCAATTTTAAAACCATCTTGCATTTTCCACATTCTTCCCTTTTTTTCAATCGGAAAAGAAATAAGCCTTTCATTTAAATCTCTTTGTATTGTTCTTGTACTTACATTAAACTCTTCAGCTAAGTTTTTTATATATAAAGCATCTCCATTATATAGTTTAGTTAGTATTGAAACTAATCTAGTGAGTGTTTTATCGTAATCATGCTTATATGCCATTTTATATTATTCTCAATCTATTTATCTATAGCAATAGTCTTAATTACATTATTAATTTCAATAGCTATATTTTTTGTAATAATATTTCTTTTATGCTCATCTACTAAATCAAAAACAATAGGTGTATTAAAAGAATTAAAATCAATTTTTCTCTCTAAATATTTCCAACAAATCCACCATTTTTGATTATTAGATTTATTAGTTGAATGCCATTTAAAATCAGTATTATTCAGTATTTTATTTGATAGATCTTCGAATTCTTTATTTTGTGAAATTTCTTTTCTCTTACCATTTTCACTTACTGTAAATCCATATACAATATTCCAATCTACTTCAATATAGAAAGATAAAGTATATTTGTCATTTATTTTAAATATATCTTTTTTTAATCCAAAATATCTATTATTTTGTTTGTTGTGATAGAAATTTTTAACTTTTTCTTTCAAATCTATTTCTTTAAAATTACCATCAATAAGTTTGAAGTCATGTCCTATACTATTTAATTTTTCTCTCAAAGAAATCCAAAAATCATATTGAACCTGAGCTTTTGCATCTTTTACAGATTCTTCTAAATCTGTTATTAACTTTAAGTTATCATTTTCTAATAATAAATTTTTCAAGGGCATAACTTTTTCCTTATATTTATTTGTAACTTTTTCTACAACTGCAAGATATTGTAATATTGACTCATTTAAATTAGTTATATTTTGAATTTCATGTAGACATACTTTTAACCATTCAATAACTTCAGATCCATAATTAATATTTTTAAACAAAGTAATCTTATCTTCTTTATTATAAATAAGATTTTCTAGGATACTTAAATTATCTAAGCTGTATTTAGACGGCTTTTTTTTATTAATAGATAAATAAATTACAAGAATATCATTATATTGGAGATTTTTATTTTCATCTTTTATTATATTTATATATCTTTTTATTTGATTTTTTTGATCATCTGCATATACTTTATTTTCAATAATAATATGTTTCTGTCCATCAGTTAAATATAAATCTATATTTTGATACTCTAAATTTAAAGAAGATTTATTTACATCAAATTCAAAGTCTTTAATATTTAGAACTTCAAAAAACTTTTCTAAGAACAGAGTACCTTGATAATGCAATCCATCAATGTCTAACATTGAACCTATTACTCTTGAATGTAATCTTACTTCATCATGTGCATTTAAAACAGTTGTTAATAGATTATAATCATTTAATCCACGCTGTTTTTGTTTTGATTGTTTCTCTTTGAAATTTTTTATGTTTTCAAATAAATTAATATAGTCAAAATCTTTGTTTTTTTTCAAGTTTAAATCCTTAGCTAAATTAAAGTACTTATTATTTATTCTAAAATCTAATGAAAGTATTAAATAATTGATTCATTTTATTCTAAAAAAAAACTTAGAGAAAATAATGTCTGCTTTTAAACAAAATAAATATTAATATATATAAGGGTTAGCATTGCCCTGTAATTTCTCAACTCTTTTATTTTTAATTCTTTCCCATTCAGAGATAGGGTCTAATTTATTCCAAGCTTCCATCATTCTACGTTCTTGCTTTGATAACCTAACATTATATTTATCACTCATATAGAAATATATTCTTGAGATATCACCTTTTATATCATCTTTAACGTATGCTCTCTTATCTTTAAAGTTAACTTGAACTTCACATTTACCATATTGACCAATAGTTACTTTATTAGCTGCATATCTATAATTAGACCTATCTCCATTAACTTCTCCGATTGCAGGAACTAAGTTATGCATATCAGCTTCCATAGTTTTAAAAGTCCTATCTTTACTACAAGCTTTTCTTCCTCCATCTTTCCAACATTGTAAATGTTTACCAAAGTTATGTGCAGGCATTACATGTTCCCATTCAACTCTTGTTGCTCTTGTATTTGGTTTACCTGATTTGTAAAACTCTTTTCTTGGAGAATAGTATTGTTCATTTTGAATAATTAAAGTTTTTTCTTTACCTTTAATAGTTTTAATCTCATAAGGGTTATTACAATAAAAAGTATTTTGATTATCAGGATAAATCTTTTTTAATAGAATTTTCTTTGATTTTGAAAAAGATGTTGCATTTGCACTTAATGCAATAATTAGTAGTGTTAATAGTAATTTCAATTGATTATCCTTACTTCATTTATAAATCTATCCATTCCCATAG
>NZ_JBGUES010000095.1:0-8643 GCF_041821165.1 Poseidonibacter sp.
CGAAGCGTAAACTGAAACTTTTTTTCTTTTTTTATCTTTAACTTCAAACTTAACAACACCGTCAATTAAAGCATAAATTGTATGGTCTTTACCAATACCAACGTTAGCACCACAATGAACTTTAGTACCTCTTTGTCTAATAATAATATTACCAGATCTTACTACTTCACCACCATACTTCTTAACACCAAGTCTTCTTCCAGCAGAATCTCTATTATTCTGCGTACTTCCTTGACCTTTCTTATGAGCCATACTTTATCCCTTCAGCTTATTTTTGCTTATGCAGCAATTTTTGTAATTCTAATTTTAGTGAAGCTTTTTCTAAAACCTCTTTTTAACTTAGAATCTTTTCTTCTTCTTTTTTTGTAAATGATAACTTTTCTATCTCTATTTACACCTGTACCATCTAATACTACTTCAGCTTGTACTGTTGCAGACGCTACAGCTTCACCAGTTTTTAGTTCACCATCGTTTACTGCTAAAACGTCTGTAATTTCTAAAGCTTCTTTTGCAGCTTTACCAGTATAATCAATGTCTAAGATATCACCCTCAGAAACTTTATACTGTTTTCCACCACATTTGATAATTGCGTACATATTTCTTCCTCTAAATGTTCTGTAGTTGCTAACTTTTATATTATAAATTATGCTAACCTATTTTCGAACGTGAATATTATCTCAATTTACTTTAAACCTTCTTTAAGCCAATTAATAATTAATGATAATCTCTTGCTAATGCAATAGCATCAACCATAATCATTGCATTTTTAGGTAATCCATTTGTTGAAATAGTGCTTCTTGCAGGCTTATGATCACCAAATGCTTCTGCGAATAATACATTAACAATTGCAAAATCATCAATATTTTCTAAAAATACTGAAACTTTCACTACATGTTCAAGTCCACTTTCGGCATCTTCTAATAAAGTTCTTAAATTTGATAATACTTGTCTAGTTTGAACTTTAATATCTCTTTCAACCATTGTACCATCTAATGTTATTGGTACTTGTGCTGATGTATAAATTGTTCCATTTATTTTTACAGCTGGTGAATATGGCCCAATTGCAGCTGGTAAGTTATCACTTTGAATAAATTTCATCTTATTTCCTTTTTATTTAACTTTTGTAAATTCTACAAAAAATAAACTGCTATAAAAATAAATTATTTGCATTAATTATAAATTATAAATTGTACGTAACTAGATTTCCACGTTTTAACTGATAAATATTGTCTTTTATCTTTCTAATTAAATTAGCTTTTTCTTTAAAATTAAAACTTTGATCATATGATATAGCTGTTAATTTATTTGAATAAAACTTATATACTAATGTTAATAACTCACTTTTTAATCTTTCATCATCATAATCTTCTAACTTGTCATTTAATACAATTGAATTTAATGAAATATCTTCTATATTATTTAAAAGTAATTCAAACTCATTTTTATGTATTTCAAACATTGAAGAATCTACCACATCTAAAACAGAGTCTAATCGTGATGGTTTTTCAAGAATTGCTTTGATTATACAAAGTTCTGCAATATCTATTTTTACTAAATTATTAGTTTGTGCTCTTGTATTATCATTACTAACAGAAATTAATGTTTCTCGTATATTTAATTTTTGAGCTATATATCTTTTATATTCATCTTGATAAATAATTCCTAATGATTTTAAATACTCATTTGCTTCAAGTAAAGCTTTTTGTTTTTGACTTGGGTTATTAATTTCATATTTTGAGATAATATAATCAATAGTATAAGGAATAAATGGCATTGGATTTGAAAATATTTTATTTAATTCTTCAATTTTTCCATCCTTTACCATATCAGCAGGATCAAGACCATCCTCAAAAATCACCACTCCTCCATCAAACTCG
This sequence comes from Poseidonibacter sp., assembly GCF_041821165.1. NCBI lineage: Bacteria > Pseudomonadati > Campylobacterota > Epsilonproteobacteria > Campylobacterales > Arcobacteraceae > Poseidonibacter > Poseidonibacter sp. Next base: position 1,878 of record NZ_JBGUES010000095.1, read on the forward strand.
CCTTGAGATAACATTACTGATGCTTTATAAGCTGCATTTAATCCAGCCTTATCTCCATCATAAGCTAATATAATTTTAGGTTCACCTCTTCTTATTAAAGGTAAGTGATCTTTTGTAAGTGCAGTTCCTAGTGTTGCAACTGCTGTATTAAAACCTGCTTGATGTAACATAATTACATCTAGATATCCTTCACATACAATTAATTGATTTTTCTTATAAATATTCTCTTTTGCTAGGTTATAACCATATAATAGTTTTGATTTATTGAATAATTTTGTTTGTGGTGAGTTTACATATTTAGCATTATGACCTGTTATTGTTCTACCACCAAAACCAACTATTTTACCGTTTACTCCATATATTGGAAAAGTGATTCTTTCAATAAACCTTGAATATAAACCATTTGTACCGGTATCTATAATTCCAAGTTCTATTGCTTCACTTAAGTTATAATGGTTTGATTTTAAATAATTGATTGTATCATTTGAAGAAGGTGCATATCCAATTTCAAATTTTTCAACTGAAAAATCAGATATACCTCTTTTTGAAATATACTCTTTAGTAGTGCTATTATTTACATATAGTTTTTGATAATATTTATTTACTTCTTCTAAAATTCTAATATCTTGTTTTTGTGCAATATTTGAATTATCATACTCTAAATTAACATTATACATTGAAGCTAATTTTTCAATTGTTTCAGGATAAGAAAGTTTTTCGTACTCCATTACAAATTTTATAGAATCACCACCAACACCACAACCAAAACAGTGATATATTTGTTTTGCTGGACTTACTACAAATGAGGGAGTTGATTCTCCATGAAAAGGACAACAAGCTTTAAAATTTGCCCCACTTTTTTTAACTTCTATAAATTGAGATACAACATCTACAACATCAAGATTATTTTTTAAATTTTCTATTGATTCTTTTTTTATCATAGTGGAAGTATAGCACTTTATTATAATGTTTGAACTTTTATGATAGTATAATCGCATTATAATTTATTAAAATAAGGTTTTATGTGGATAATATAGTTTTAGAGTATCGAGACCCATTATTTGGACTTATTATACTTGTTTCTTTAGTATTTATTGTATCTTTTACAACCTATTATTATGGGATATATAAAGAAAGACTTGCACGAAAAGATTATAGAAAATTATCACGTAGATTTGAACTTGGAAAACTAAAAGAAGATGATTATGTTCACTTATATAAAACATATAACTTACCTTTTGATTCTATTTTATTATTAGCATCATCTTTTTTACATAAGGGTGATTATACAAAAGCGATAAATGTATATTTAACTTTATTAGAACATGTAACTGATAGAGTAAAAAAAGAAGAACTTTTAGAGTTATTAGGAATTACATATTTTAAAAGTGGATTTTTACAAAGATCAAAAGAGTTATTTTTAAGAATATTAAAGTTTTCTCCAAGAAATAAAGAAGCTTTAACATATTTATTAATTATTTATGAAAAATTAAAAGATTTTGAAAAAGCAAAAGAAGTAGCAACTTGCTTAGAAGAACTAAATAAAAATATGCAAAAAGACAAAATTTATTTAGATAGTTTAATAATAATAAATGACCCTATATCTTCATATGAAAAAAAGACTAATCTTTTATATGAAACATATAAAGAGCATAAAATTATTGAAAGAATATTTGTTCAATTCTTATTGCAGTTTAATAAAACTTTTTTCTGGGAACATGTAGAAGATTTTAAAACAAAAAATATAATTGATTTAATGTGGTATTTAAATTTTGATGATATTGATTTTGATAAGGTTTATAAAAATGACTATTTAGTTCAAATTTATAATGCTAAAGGATATATTGATAACTTAAAACATAGTGATGATTTTGTTTTTGATATACTAATTTTATTAAATAAACATGAACATAAAATCAATGCAACATTAAATTTTGAATTTATATGTTCATCATGTAAACAAGTACACCCAATATATGATACAAGATGTCCACATTGTCATGATATTTTATCATTTAATGTAAGACATAATTTAGCTAAAGGCTTAACTCAAGATAATCAATCTTTACAGTAAAATAATCAAAAAAACTTCTTTATAAGGCAGATTCATAATAATAAATGTGATATACTACTGCGAAGTTTTTTTTAAAAAATTAAAATAAAAGGAAAGGCAAAAAATGAGTGATTATACAAGATTAGAAAAGTGTTTGGATTATCAGTTTAAAGATAAAAATCTGATAATCGAAGCACTTACACACAAAAGTTTTAAAAAACCATATAACAATGAGAGGTTAGAATTTTTAGGAGATGCGGTTTTAAATCTAATAGTTGGAGAATTTTTATTTACAAAATTTCCAAAATCTAATGAAGGTGAACTTTCAAAAATAAGAGCTTCATTAGTAAATGAAACTGGTTTTACAAGATTAGCAAATGATATTAAATTAGGTGATTATATCTATTTATCAAGCGCTGAAGAAAGAAATAAAGGAAGAACTAAAGCTTCGATTCTTTCAGATGCATTTGAAGCTATTATGGGTGCTATTTATTTAGAGTCTGGTTTAGATAAATTAAAACCAATTATTCTTGATTTATTAGAAAAATCATATGATAAAATTAATTTAGATGTTTTATTTTCAGATTATAAAACAGCTTTACAAGAAGTTACTCAAGCAAAATTTGGTTCAATTCCTGAATATAGAGTTGAAGCTTCATACGGTCCTGATCATAAAAAAGAGTTTGAAGTATCAATTTGGATTGATGATAAAACTTATGGAACAGCAAAAGGTAAAAGTAAAAAACTTGCACAACAAGCTGTAGCTAAACTTGCTATTGATATTTTAAAAGGTAGTGATTAATGAATACTTTTGGTCATAGATTTAGATTTACTACATTTGGGGAAAGTCATGGTAAAGCTTTAGGTTGTATCGTAGATGGTGTTCCAGCTGGTATTAAAATTGATGAAGAGTTTATTCAAAGTGAAATGGATAGAAGAAAACCAGGTCAAAATAAATATGCAACAGCTAGAAAAGAAGGAGATAAAGTAGAAATTCTTTCAGGAGTATTTGAAGGTCTTACTACAGGAACTTCTATTTCTATGGTTATTTTTAATGAAAATCAAAAAAGCCGTGATTATGCAAATGTAAAAGATTTATTTAGACCAGGTCATGCTGATTTTACATATTTTAATAAATATGGAATTAGAGATTACAGAGGTGGAGGAAGATCAAGTGCAAGAGAAACAGCAGCTCGTGTTGCTGCTGGTGCTATTGCAAAACTTATGCTACAAGAACTAGGAATAGAAGTTCAAAGTGGTATTTGTGAAATTGATGGAATCAAAGCTAATAATTTTGATTTTTCATCTGTAAAAAACTCTGAAATTTTTGCATTAGATAAAGATGTTGAAGAAGCTCAAAAAAATGCAATTTTAGATGCTAAAAATACTCATAATAGTGTTGGTGGTGTTGCTCTTATAAATGTTAAAAATACTCCTATTGGATTAGGTGAACCATTATATTATAAACTTGATGCTCAAATTGCTAACGCAATGATGAGTATAAATGCTGTTAAAGCAGTTGAAATTGGTGATGGAATGAATTCATCTTCAACAAAAGGTTATGATAATAATGACCAAATTAGAAAAGATGGATTTAAGACAAATCATAGTGGTGGTATCTTAGGTGGAATTTCAAATGGTGATGATATAAATGTAAAAGTATATTTTAAATCAACACCATCAATTTTCATTGAACAAGAAACAGTTGATATTCATAATAATGAAGTTAATTGTGCATTAAAAGGTAGACATGATCCTTGTGTTGCTGTTAGAGGAAGTGTAGTTGCTGAATCTATGATGTCTTTAGTATTAGCTGATATGGCATTATTAAATATGTCATCAAAAATAGAAAATGTTAAAAAAGTTTATTCTAAATAAAGAAGCTTTTAAACTTATTAGTATATAATTTCAGTCTTAAGCAACTCTTTGGTCAAGGGTTGCTTTTTTTATGCCTATTTTTTATGAATTTTATATCTTTTTTTTTAAGAAAAAAGAATATTTATACTCAACTTTTAACAAATAATTTTCTGTAAAACCTATCATTAATTATTGTTTTTTTATACATCCCTATTTATAGCTTTTATAAATGTTATTTGTATTAAATAAAATAATTTAATGTATAATTCCTTAAATCTTGTATTTTATACACATCACTATGTATTATTTACAAACTTATTACTTTTTTATCTTTTAAAAAGCAAAATTTATTTACAATTATTTACAACACAAGAAAAGAGCAAATTATGAAGAAATTATATGTTATAAGACATGCACAAAAAGAAGATGAAAAAGTAGGTCAATACGATTATGATAGAGAATTAAGTCATGATGGTATAGAAGATGCAAAAGCTATGGCAAAAAGTTTAGTTTCACAAAATATTACTGCTGATTTAATTGTTTCTAGTCCAGCTAATAGAACAAAAGCCACAGCTGAAATATTTGCAGAAGAGTTAAATTATACTAAATCAATAATGTATAATGAAGTTTTATATATGGCATTTGTTAATGAATTAATTGAAACAATAACATATACTTTTGATACAGTTGATACGATGCTTTTAATAGGTCATAATCCATCACTTACAGCTTTAGCTATAACATTAGTTGACTTTAAAGAAAAGTTTGAAATGGGTGGTATTATGGAGATTGAATTTGATTGTAATTCTTGGATTGATATTTCAAAAGAGAATGCAAGATTAGTTTCTTATAACTATCCTAAAAAAGATTAAAAATAAAAGTGCAAAAGCACTTTTATTTACCTAAACAAAACTCGCCAAACATTACATCTAACATTTGGTCATTTTCATAAGGTCTTGTAATATTAGAAATATTTTCTAATGCTTCGTGAATATGATGAGCAAAAAACTCTAGTTCACCAGTTTCAAGAGGCATAGAAGATGCATTTATATGAAATAATGTATCTTCTACTGAACTTACTTGTCTTTTTGAAATTAGAGTCATTTCATCACTATGAGTATTTGAATCTAAAATAGTTTCAATATTTTTCACTAAAGGATTTATATCTTCTTTTGTAGATAACTCAATAAAGTTATCGATTTTTGTTTTATCAAATTTATTTTCTAAATCTGACTTATTTATAATTTTTATGATTTTCTTATCACTGTTTATATCTAATAACTCAAGAATTTTTTTATCTTCATCATCACAAACTTTACTATTATCAAACAGTGCTACAACAATATCTGCTTCTGAAATTGCTTCAATTGATTTTTCAATACCAATTTGCTCAATTACGTCAGAAGCATCTCTAATACCTGCTGTATCAACAATTTTTATAATATGAGTACCAATCTTAACTGATTCCTCAATCGTGTCTCTTGTAGTCCCTGCGATATCTGAAATAATAGCTCTATCAAAGTTTAAAAGTTTATTTAAAAGTGATGATTTACCAACATTTGGTTTACCAATAATTGCTACTTTGAAACCTTCAATCATTCCCTCTCGTCTTTTACTAGCATCAAGAGTATTTTGAAGTTTTATTGTAATTTTATCCATCTTATTTTTAATTTGTTCAAAAATATCAGTTGGTAAATCTTCTTCTGCATAATCAATTGAAACTTCTGTATAAGCTAACATAAAAAGTAAATCTTCTCTAATATCATTAACAAAAGTTGTTAATTCACCCTTTAATTGTTTTGCTAGAAGTTTAACAGCATCTTCACTTCGTGCTTCAATAATTTTTGAAATTGCTTCAGCTTTTGATAAATCAATTTTATTATTTAAAAAAGCTCTTTTTGAAAACTCACCTGGATTTGCTAATCTTGCACCATGATTTAATGTTTCATTTAAAACCATATTAGCAATAGCAACTCCACCATGACATTGAAACTCTACTACATTTTCACCTGTAAATGAAAAAGGAGCTTTAAAGTATAAAATTAATGCTTCATCTATAACTTCATCATTAACTGTATGAAGTGTACATAAAGATGCTAATCTTGGTTGAAATTCTTGTTTTTTTGAAATTTTAAGAGCTATATCAAGAGCATTAGCTCCTGAAAGTCTTACTATTGAGATTGAACCTATTCCATTTGCTGTTGCTATTGCAACTATTGTATTATCATCAAACAATTTATTGCTCTTTACTTCTATATTCATTTACAAGTACATATTTATCACCACGAACATTTGTTTTAACTGCAACATATTTATTAGGAAATTCTTCTCTTAATCTTTTAAGTGCTATATGAACTAATATTCCATCAAGTGGTTTTGTTTTAAATGTGCCTTTTTCTTTAATAACTTCAATAACTGGTTCTAAATATGCATAAATTGAAGCTTCTTGATTTTTTAAGAATTCTGCAACTTCAAGTCTTAGCATTAAACCATATTTTTCATTTATCCAATTAAATAAGATATAAGATAAAGCTTTATATCTATACCCTTCTTTTCCAATAAGTAAAGCACAATCTTCACCTGTAAATTCTACATACAATGTATCTTCTTCACAGAACTCAACTTTAATATTATCAATTTCATAACATGTATTGCTAAATAATAAATCAATATCTGCTTTTACTTCTTTAACAATTTGTTCTTTATCTTTTTTTATAATAATATTAGAAATTTCTGTTTGAGATTTTTCTTCATTATAAAAATTATCAAATATTTTATCTTTTGATTCTGTTTTAGAAATTTTATTTACTTTAGTTTCTACTTTTTCTGAACAACATGGAGTATCATTTTTTCTTG
>NZ_JBGUES010000096.1:0-8550 GCF_041821165.1 Poseidonibacter sp.
GGAAATAACATGGAGTTTTTAAGAAATCTGATAATAGTAAATATTCTTACATTTGGAGGGATTGGTATTTTATCTAGTTTAGCTGGCTAAGGCTAGCTGTTATTTTTAGCTTTAAATAATATATAAAATATATTATAAAAGTCTTTATGTTTATATTTTAAATTAAATCCATGAAGGCTTAAAATTTTATTTACAATATTTAAACCTAAACCATGACCTTGCTCTTGGTTTGGTTCTCTTGTAAAAGGTTGAATATAATATATCAAGTCATTTGACAGTCTCTTTGCAATATTTTTAATATAAATTGCATCATCGTAACTTTCTATTACAATAGGAAACTCTTTAGCATATTTTATTGCATTATCAATTAGGTTTTTAAGTGCCATAGTTAGATAATAAAAATCTCCTTCAATATTAAAATCATCTTTTATATTTACAATTACTTGTGATTCATCTTCAATTGATAGCTTAGATAAAGATTCTAGTATTAAACTACTTGATTTAAAGTTTGTTGTTTTTAAGACTGCAAAGTTTAATTTTTCTCTTTGTAATAGTTTACTTGTAAGTTTTTCAATATCATGAAAAATTGTATTTATATCTTTATATATTTTATTATCATCTGCGTTTTCAATCTTTGCAAGCATAAATTTACCCTTTGTAATTGGGGTTTTTAATTCATGACTTATATTTCTTAATAACTCTTCTCTTGAATCTATAATATCAGATTGCATTTGTAAATAAGAGTTTAGATTTTTAGTTATTAAACTAAGCTCATTATTTTCTCCAATATCTACTTTAATAGTTTTTTCACCATTTTTAAATAGTTGTAAAACCCCTTGATTAAGTCTATAAAGCTTATCTTTTATCTCATTTATAATTTTTGAGGAAATTACAAAACTAAAAAGAAATAAGACAATAAATAAGATAACTAATTCAAGTTTTATAGTATCTAAAAAAGCATCTCTTTTATTTTGAGTTTGATTTAGTTTATCTTGTAGGTATTTTATTTCTAGTTCAAGTAGTTTTTGTGTATTAATATTTATTTGTTCAAACTCTTTATCAAAAATAGCAAATTCACTGTTTTTACTAAGTACTAAATTGTGTAAATCTTCTTTTATAAGCTTTTGCATAATCTCAAAATATGTAAAAATCAAAACTAAATTCTTTTTTTCTTCTTTTGATTGAGAGTTATTTATGATTTTAATTTTTAAAGTATTTAAATTTTCAAATAGTTCATCTGTTTTTTTGATTCTTTTATTTACAATTTCTATTTTTTCAAAATCAGTAATAATATCAAGTACTATCCATGAATAAGAGTTATTAAACTCTTTTAACTTTTCTACTCTTATTAATTGATCATACCTATGTTTTTGTTGGGAATTTATACTATTTAAATTATAAATTGTATAAAAAAACACTCCAATAATAAAAGTAACAATCAATAAGATTAAACTAAATGATATAAATAATCGTTTTCTAATTGTCATAAAAAAACTTATATCCAATACCCCAAATAGATTTTATATATTTAGGTTCTTTAGAGTTATCATCAATCTTAAATCTTATATTGCTTATATGCATATCAATAGTTCTATTTTTTGTATCATTATTAAGTGAAGTTTTTTTTACTATATCTTCCCTTGAGATAATTTTATTTAGATTATTTATAAATAGTAAGAATATCTCTTTTTCAATTTTAGTAAACTCTATTTCAATGCCAGATAAGAAAACTCTTGAACTATTAGTATCAATACTTAATTCAAGTATTTTAAGTGAATCTGCTTTATTATATCTCTTTAAAGTAGCTTCAATTCTAAGAACTAATTCTCTAGGTTCATAAGGTTTTGATAGATAATCATCAGTTCCAAGTTCAAATCCATAGATTTTGTTTCCTATGTCATCTCTTGCTGTTGATATAATAATAGGGATATTTTTTATTTCTTTTAATTTTTTAAATAAATCAAAGCCATCCATATTTGGAAGGCCAAGATCTAGTATTGCAATAGTAAAGTCATCTGGATTTTCTTTAAATGACTCTAATGCATCCACTGGATTTGAAAAAGCACTACATGAATAACTATAATCTTCTAAATACTCACTTATTAAGTTTTGTAAAACTAAGTCATCTTCAACTAGTAGTACTTTTTTCATTTTTTACCTCTTATTTTATGTTGTCTTCTTTGCAATGTATTTTAACCAAAAAAATCCAAATAATCCAGCAAATAAAGAAGCACAAAGTATTCCAACTTTTGCTTGTAAAATAAGTTCAGGTGAATTAATAAATGCTAAATCAGCTACAAAAATTGACATTGTAAAACCAATACCACCTAAAAAAGATACTCCAAATATTTGACTCATAGTACTATCTTTTGGCAATTGTGCAATATTTAATTTAATTGCTAGCCATGATAAACCAAATATTCCAATAACTTTTCCAAATATAAGTCCTGCAATAATTCCAAGGGATACTGGTTCTAAAATTGTAGAGCCAATTGAGCTAAAATCAATAGCAATTCCAGCATTTGCTAAAGCAAAAAGAGGAATAATAATAAGTGCAACAGGTAAATGAAGATTATGTTCAAGTCTTGATGCCGGTGTTCCAACTTGATCTATTCTATCTTTAATATTTATAAGTAAAGCTTTTTGATTTTCATGCATTATATAATTCTCTTCAACTGGATACTTTTCATACTCTTTTATTAGATTCATAGTATCTTTTGAAAAAGATTCTGGCGTTCTTTTAGGTTTTGATGGAATTGTAAGTGCTGCTAAAACTCCTGCAATTGTTGCATGAACTCCTGATTCAAGCATAAAAAACCACATAAATAAACCAATAATAAAATAAGGTAAAATAGCATGAATTCCGAATCTATTTAAGCTTATCATTACAAATAACATAGCTGCTGCTAAACCAAGAGGTATCATATTTATTGTTTCTGTATAAAAAAGTGCTATTACTAAAACTGCACCTAAATCATCAACAATTGCAAGTGCTACTAAAAAAGTTACAAGTGCAGTTGGTACTCTTTTACCTAAAAGTACAAGTGCTGTAATTGCAAAAGCAATATCAGTAGCCATAGGTATTCCCCAACCATTTGCTCCTACTTCATTAGCATTAAAATATAAATAAATCATTGCAGGAAATACCATTCCCCCAATGGCTGCAATAATAGGCAAAATAGCAACTTTTAAATTTGATAGTTCACCTGCTGTTATCTCTCTTTTTATTTCAAGTCCAATAATAAAGAAAAATACTGCCATAAGCCCATCATTAATCCAATGGTGTAAAGAATGAGATAATGCCCAAGAACCAATATTCAGATCAATATTCATATGAAAAAAGTGTAAATAACTCTCTGCAAATGGGGAATTTGCTAAAGTAAGAGCTAATATTGTCATAAAAACCAGAATAAGTCCAGTTGTAGTTTGTGCGTGTATAAAGTGTTCAAAGGGTGTAGCAATTCTTCTGAATGCTTTTTCCCATGGTGCGTATAATTTCATAGTCCTCCTATAATTAATTCGTTTTAGTTAAACTAGCAGTATTATAATTTCTTTTTGCAAAGTTAAAAAGTAAATATTTCTTGACAATTTCTTGACAATTTTAACTGTTAATTTTTCCAATAGCACAAGATACAAAACTTTTAGCTGTTGTAGTTGCTTTTTGGAATCCACTTAGTTCATCACTAACTAAAGGATATCCTAAACTTCTTAATTTTAATTTTAAATCTTCTTTTTTATCTTCTTTGATATCTAAAGTTATTTGTCTTGGTGTAACATCTAAATCAACACTTACATCACCAAAATCTTTTTTTAATGATGTAATTAAAGTATTAGCACAACCACCACATTTTACGTTATGTACTTCAAAAGTTTCTTTCATAATAAAGCCTTTTAGAATAATTTTTTTTCTAAGGTATCAACTAGTTCTTGAACAGAATTAATTGATTTATTGAATTGTTCTTTTTGATTATCTTCTAAGTTTAATTCAATAACTTTTTCAACTCCATTTTTCCCAAGCATAATAGGAACACCAGCTACAATATTATCATAACCATATTCACCTTCAAGCATTATAGCACAAGGATAAACTTCTTTTTTATCTTCTAGGATTGCTTCAACCATTAAAGATGTTGAATAAGCAGGTGCATAATAAGCTGAACCTGTTTCAAGTAACTTAACTATTTGTGCGCCACCATTTTTAGTCTTATTTACGATATCTTCAATATCATCATTTGATAATACTTCTGTAAGTGCAAGACCATTAACTGTTGAAAAGTTTGGCAAAGGAACCATATCATCTCCATGTCCGCCCATAACAGAAGCTTTAATTTGTCCTTGACCATAAGCTAGTTTTTCAAAGATAAAATGAGCCATTCTTGAACTATCTAATATTCCAGCCATTCCAATTATTTTATTTCTTGGCCACTTTGATGCTTTAAGTGCAGTATAAACCATTGCATCTAATGGATTTGAAACTATTATAATTATAGCATTTTGATTATATTTAATTGTATCATTTATTACAGATGTCATGATTTTTGCATTTATTAAAAGCAAATCATCTCTACTCATTCCAGGTTTTCTTGCAACTCCTGCTGTAATTACAACAACATCACAATCACTAAATTCATCTGCATTTATTGCAGCTGTTACATTTGTTAAAGAGTTTGCAGCATGTGCTGATTGAGAAATATCTAAAGCCATTGCTTTTACAATATTTTCTCTTACATCTTTTAAAACAATTTCAGAACAAATATTTTTTGATGCTAAGTTAAATGCTAATGTTGAACCAACATTTCCAACACCAATTATTCCAACTTTTTTATTATTCAAATTTTTCCTTTTATATAAAAAAAAAGGTAGACAAAAAATTGCCTACCTTTTTATACATCTTTTTTAAAGACTATCCAATAATAGCATTTAAAGTTGCAGATGGTCTCATCGCAGCAGAAACTAATTCATCATTTGGTAAATAGTATCCACCCATATCAACAGCTTTTCCATGAGAAGCTACTAATTCAGAAACAATTTTTTCTTCATTTTGTGCTAATTTCTCAGCAATTGGAGTAAATTCAGCTTTTAATTCAGCATCATCATTTTGTGCAGCTAATTCTTGAGCCCAGTACATTGTTAAGTAGAAGTGAGAACCTCTATTATCAATTGAACCTAATTTTCTAGCTGGAGATTTGTCATTTAAAAGGAAAGTTCCAGTTGCTTTATCTAAAGTATCAGCTAAAACTTGTGCTTTTTTATTTCCTTGTGTATTTGCTAAGTGCTCAAAAGATGCAGCTAAAGCCATGAATTCACCTAATGAATCCCATCTTAAGTAATCTTCTTGTGCAAATTGTTGAACGTGTTTAGGAGCAGATCCTCCAGCACCAGTTTCAAATAATCCACCACCTTGCATTAATGGTACGATTGATAACATTTTTGCAGATGTTCCTAATTCTAAAATTGGGAATAAGTCAGTATTGTAATCTCTTAATACGTTTCCAGTTACAGAAATAGTATCTAATCCTGCTCTCATTCTTTCTAATGATTTTTTAGTAGCATCAACAGGTGCCATAATTGAAATATCTAAACCAGTAGTATCATGCTCTGGTAAGTATTTATTTACTTTTTTAATCATTTCAGCATCGTGTGCTCTATTTTCATCTAACCAGAAAATTGCAGGAGTATTAGATAATCTAGCTCTTGTAACTGCTAATTTAATCCAATCTTGAATTGGTGCATCTTTTGCTTGACACATTCTGAAGATATCACCTTCTTGCGTATCAAAAGAGAATACAGTATTTCCAGCTTTATCAGTTACAACGATTTTACCTTCACAACAAGCTTGGAAAGTTTTATCATGTGAACCATACTCTTCAGCTTTTTGAGCCATTAAACCAACATTTGGAACAGTTCCAATAGTTGTAACATCTAATTTCCCATTTTCTTTACAATCTTCAATTACAGCTTGGAATGATTGTGCATAACATCTATCAGGAATTACAGCAACAGTATCTTCTTCTTTATCATCAGCATTCCACATTTTACCACCACCTTTAAGCATAGCAGGCATAGATGCATCAATAATAACATCAGATGGTACATGTAAGTTAGTAATTCCTTTAGCAGAATTTACCATTGCAAGTCTTGGTTGTTTTTCGTAAACAGCAGCAATATCAGCTTCAATTTCAGCTTTTTTATCAGCATCAACTTGATCTAATTTAGAGTATAAATCACCTAAACCATTGTTGAAGTTAACACCTAAAGAGTCAAATAATTCACCATGTTTAGCAATTAAGTCTTTAAAGTATACTTTTACAGCAAATCCAAACATAATTGGATCAGAAACTTTCATCATTGTAGCTTTTAAGTGTAATGATAATAATACATCTTGTTCTTTAGCTCTGTTAATTGCAGTTTGGTAGAATTCTTGTAATGATTTTGCACTCATACAAGTAGCATCTATAATTTCACCAGCTAATACAGGAGTTGAAGCTTTTAATACTTTTTCTTCTCCATCTTTGCTAATAAAAGAAATTTTTAAATCATCTTCATTTTCGAAAGTTTTTGATAATTCTGCACCATAAAAGTCATCTGCATCCATATGCATAACTTCAGTTTTAGAATCAGATTTCCATTCACCCATTCTATGAGGGTTGTTTTTTGCGTAATTTTTAACAGCACCTGGAGCTCTTCTATCTGAGTTTCCTTCTCTTAATACAGGATTTACAGCAGATCCTAATATTTTAGAGTATCTTGCAGTGATTTCTTCACTTGCATCATAGTTTGGTACATCATAACCTTTTGATTGTAATTCAGCAATTGCTGCTTTTAATTGAGGAATTGAAGCAGAAACGTTTGGTAACTTAATAATATTAACTGATGGATCTTGAGTTAATGCACCTAGTTCTGCTAAATGATCAGCGATTTTTTGATCTTCTTTTAAGTTCTCAGGGAAGTTAGCGATAATTCTTCCTGCTAATGAGATATCTTTTGTAACCATTTCGATACCTGAGCTTTTAGTAAAAGCTTTAATCATTGGTAAGAAAGAATAAGTTGCTAATGCTGGAGCTTCATCAACTTTTGTGTAAATAATCTTTGACATGTAATTTCCTAAATTTAAATTTTATATTGCCCCTATCATAGCGACATTTAAATTCAGCAACATTGAAAGCTACTCTTAAATTTGTGTCAAAAAAGTGTTTGTTTCAATTTTTCACAATTATTATTTAACATTTCCCCAAAGTTCTTTGATTGATGTTGGTTTTTGGGAACTTATGTCTGATTGCATTATTGTTTTTGCTTCTTTATCAATCTCATCTTCATTATTTTTTATTTTTGTGTACTCTTTTTTTACGCCTCTATTTGAATTAATATTATTAATATGTTTTGCATAAGAGTTTGAAAATTTATGAAGTCCTGTTCTATTATCTTTTACAAAATATAAATAATTACTTTTAACAGGAAATATTGCTGCTTTTATAGCGTTTAAACTTACTGCACAAACTGGATCTTTTGGAATCCCCACATTTTTATATGTGTTATATGAAGAGTCATCTTCTCTAATTCTTTGTGCTGTAACTTTTACATGAGAATATTTACCATAGTTTAATGTCCCATCCATTTGTAATCTCATACCTTTTTTAATTCTATTATGTACTACACTTGAAACTATTGGCATTTCATCTATACTTGCAGCTTCTTTTTGTATAACTGATGCCAAACTTAAATAGTTATACCATTTTCTTTTATCATAATATCCGAATATTTTTTCAGATAAAGCTTGATATCTTTTATTACTTTGAGAAAATAAATAAAGAATCATATGCTCTTCTTTCATACCATAAGGTAATGAGTAGGTATCTGCTAAAATATTTCCATCTATTTTATATGCGTGTTTATCATAAACCTCAAATAGTTTCTCTTCTGATAAGTTAAATCTTTGTGCTAATTGTTTTAAGAATATATATGATGTTTCACCAGGTATTAGAGTAATTGATTTTAATGCTGCTTTTGAAGTTGTAAGTTTATATAAAAAATCCATTTTTGATAATTTATTTTCATTTATATCAATCCAACCACTTTGAATATAACCCAAGTTTTTTAATATAACCTTATCAACTATATTCATTTCAAATCCAGTTTTATTCAAATATGATATAATATTATTTGTACTACCTTTAGGAATATACAATACTTTTGTAGATGTAAGAGGTATAGTTACATAAAAAAGTATTACTATAATTGCTATAAGGAATAACTCTATAATGTTAAAAATAACTAAAGCTTTACTTGTCTTCTTCTTTTTGATAATAATTTCATCAGTTTCATTGTTGTATATGGGCATAAAAATTAACTCTTTTTCTTTTAAAAATATTTTGATTTCGCAATTCTATATTAAATTGGATAAGAAACTTATTGTGAGTATAGAAAATATCGAATATAAAAGTAAAAAATCAGAAGTAAAAAACTCATTTGAAGATTTAAAAAGAAATATTACATTATTGCCAAAAGTTGTAAGCTTATTCCAAAAAATAGATATTGAAAGACTTAAAATAG
>NZ_JBGUES010000097.1:0-8550 GCF_041821165.1 Poseidonibacter sp.
CTAAGCTTTTTTTTTAGGTTGTTTTTCGATTCTTTTCTTTTTATATTTTTACTTTATTTCTTTTATCAACTTTTATTTACCTTTCATTTTGCAATATATTCAATTTTACTAAATATTATCTGTTATAATTTCGTATGTTTATACACTTAGATTTAGATTGTTTTTTTGTTTCTGCTCATAGAACTATTGACAGTTCTTTAATTAATATTCCAGTTGCGGTTGGAGGACGAAGTAATCTTAATATCTTTTCTACAGAAAAAGAGATAAGAAAAATTTCATCTAATAGTGGAGCTTTTGTATCATCTATTTTAACAAATGAAGGTCAAAAGAGTTTTAAAGAGTACTTTGTAGATGAAAATAAAAGAATTAGAGGAATAATAACGACTTGTTCTTATGAAGCACGTTCTTTTGGTGTTAAAACTGCAATGAGTGTAAATGAAGCTTTAGTACTATGTCCTAACTTAAAAATGCTTCCTCCTAACTATCCTTTGTATCATGAGTTATCTGAAAAATTAAAAAAATTACTGATTAATGAAATACCATTAGTTGAACAATATTCAATTGATGAATTTTTTGGTGATATTACTGGATATATAAATGAAGATGAAGTTCTTGAATTTGCTAAATATTTAAAAGATAAGATTTATGAAGAGTTAAAACTTCCTATATCTATTGGTATTGCAAAAACAAAATTTTTATCTAAACTTATTACAGAATATGCAAAACCTGATGGAATAAAATATATAAGTGAAAAAGACATACCAAATTTTATAGCAGATATTCCAATATCAAAATTTCCCGGAATTGGTAAAAGTTTTCAAGAAAGATTAAAAGGTTATGGAATAAAAACTTTAGGTGATATAAAAAATAAAAGAGAACTATTTTACTCATGGAAGAAACCTGGAATTGAATTATATAATAGAGTTTGTGGAATTAGAGATAATAAATTAATTATTGATAGAGAAAAAAAATCTATTGGAATAGGTCGTACTTTTGATTGTATTTTTGAAAGAAAAGAGTTAATAAGAAGAGTTATAATCCTAAGTAGATATTTGTGTTTTTTAGTTAAAAAGGAATCTGTTAACCCATTAACATACTCAATTAAGATTAAGTATGAATACTCTTTAAAATCAAAAAATTATATAAATGTTAATAGAGTATTTAATGAGAGTGATTTTAAAGAGTCTATGAAGAATTTATTTATTAGTAATGACACTCATCCTACTCATGGTGTTATTCAATTAAATATCACTGTTTCAAATTTTGCTAAAGTTAATGAGTATACTTATAATCTTTTTGAATATGAAAATGATTTAAAAAAGAAAGAATTAACTAATCAAATGCAAAAATTAAGAACAAAATATGGAATTGATATTATTAAAAATGCTTCTGAATTATGATTTAGTTATCTATTTATTAATACATAAATGATACAATCAATAAAAAACAAGTGAATATTATGAATATAAAAGAAATGATAAAAGCTAATGCTAACAAAGTATTTGATTATCCAAAAATTAAAAGTCAAAAATTAAAAGATGCTATTTCTGCTAAAATAAGAGAAAAAGCTGTACTTTCAACAAAAGCTAGATTAATGGAAAATCATAAGACATTTGATGATTATACTGATGAACAACTTGAAGTAATTATTGAAGATGAAGAAAGAAAAATTGTTGATGATTTAAAAACAAAATCTTTAGTTGTAGCACTTGCAGCTTTAGGTTTAAATATATTTGTATAAAAAGATTGATAAATGTTTAAACAAGTAAAATCTGCATTTTTTTGGTATTATTTATATAAATTTAGAAGACGTGTAATTATTATAGTATTGCTATTAATCGTAGCTTTATTTGCAAATGCAATTTATTCTGATGTTATTGAATACTTAAAAATAAAAAATAAACTAGAGTTCTTAGAAATTGTACTTATTAGTAAATGGTCTTTGATTATATTTAATATTGTTTTTTCTGTATATTTGATTTTAACAATGTTTAAAAAAAATGATGAAGTAAAAAATAAAGAGAATATAAATAAGAAAAAAGAACAAAAAAGAAATATTTTCAAAAAAGAAATAAAAGAAGATATACAAGAAGAACTTAAACCTGAAAAATTTACTCAAAGAGAAAAACAGTTTTTACATAAAAAAAAGTTAAAAAGTAGGGCTGATATTTTATTAGAAAAGTAGCTATTATAAAATTCACTAGATATTTAAACAATCTTATTTCTAGTGAATTTTACAAACTATTATCTTGGGTAAGAACAGTTATTTATATCTAAACAAATTCCATTAATATATTCTGGACATTCAGTTGCTAACCAAACCATTGCTTTTGCAACTTCTTCTGCTTCTGCAAATCTTCCTGTTGCTACTGTTTTTTTAAATTCTGCTTTTCTTTCTTCTGAATTATCTTTTTGCATATCTGTTTCTGTTGGACTTGGTGCTACACAATTTACTGTAATTCCATGTGCTCCTAAAATTTTACCAAATATTTTAGTTGCATTGATAAGTCCTGCTTTTGCGATACCATACCAAATATCAGGGTGACCGATTTGTCCTGCAATTGAAGCTGTATTTACAATTCGTCCATAACCTCTTTTTTTCATATCTTCTGAAAATATAGTCATTAACTCAATTGGTGTATATAAATCTACATTCATTATATGTTCTTTTGCATCTTTTGGATAATTGTCATATGTATATTTTGGTTGCATATATCCTGCATTATTGATTAAAATATCAATTTCACCCACTTCTTTTGCAAGTTCTTTTAAACCTTCGATATTTGATAAATCATATTCAATTTCTTTAATATTTGGTAAACCGCCAAGTGGAAAATCTGAAAAATCTCTAGCTACTACAATTACTTCATAACCTAATTCAAGCATTGCTCTTGAAACTGCTAAACCAATTCCTTTATTTCCTCCTGTTACTAAAACTCTTTTTAACATTTTTCTCTCCATTGTTAATTTATAGCATTATATATTTCTTAATATTGTATTTTTATTAATTATGACAAAACATTAATATTATTTATTTTAAATATTCTGATAAAATATAAGTCTTTTATCGATAGAATGTAACAGAGTATTAAAAGGAATCTTTTATGATTTATAAAAATGAAAAACATATTATCAATATTATTAAGTATAGTCCACCTATTTTTATAATATCAATTGCTATTATATTTATACTTTTTTTATATATTGAAAAACAAAGTACTTTTATTGATGAGAAAAAAAATATTAAAAATGAATATTTATCTCAGCATAAAGAAATTATAAAAACTCAAGTTAATGAACTATATGACTTTATAATTAAAACTCAAAAAGATACAGAAATAAAACTAAAAGAAAATATTAAAAATAGAGTTTATGAAGCATATGCAATTGTAAGTAAAATTTATAATGAAAATAAAGATACAAAAACAAAAGAAGAAATAAAAAAACTAATAAAAAATGCATTAGTAAATATACGGTTTAATGAAGGAAGAGGTTACTATTTTATTTATACTATGAATCATGAAGCAGTTTTAATTCCCATTGCTAGACATCTTGAAGGTAAGAACTTTTATGATTATACAGATAGTAAGGGAAATTATCTGATAAGAAATTTAGTAAATTTAGCAAAAGATAAAAATGAAGGTTTTCATACTTGGTGGTATATCAAACCTGATGATTTAAATAAAGAGTATAAAAAAATAGGTTTTAATAAATACTTTGAACCACTTGATTGGTTTATTGGAACTGGTGAGTATTTTGTTGATTTTGAACGAATGGTTAAAAGTGATATTTTAGATTATATTTCAAAATTATCAAGAAGTTCAGATAACTATTTTTTTGTTATTGATTATGATAAATATTTTTTATCACATGTAAAAGATGAATATGTTAATAAACAATCATCCTCAACAAACGATTTTACAGAACTAGATAAATCTATTACTAAAATGGTGAAAATTGCTAAAAATGGCGAAGGATATCTTCAATATTCACAAAATATAAAAGAAAATAAAAATGAATATTCTGAAAAAACAAGTTTTGTAAAAGGCTTACAAAATTGGCAATGGATAATAGGAAAAGGTTTTTATGAAGATGAATTAAATTCTATTATTGAAAAAAAAGAGAAATATCTTAATAATAAATTTAATAGATATTTAGTTAATGTTTTTAGTATAACAGCTATATTAACAATTATTTTACTTATAGTTTCTTTTTATATTTCAAAAGTATTAGAAGAGAAATTTACAAAATATAAAGAAGAAATACAAAATCATTTAGATGAAAATACAAGACAAAATCATATTGTATCTCAACAATCAAAAATGGCTGCAATGGGTGAAATGCTCACAAATATTGCACACCAATGGAGACAACCTCTATCTGTAATTACAACTTTAGCAAGTGGTACAAAGATTCAAAAAGAGCTTAATACTTTAGATGATGAATCATTAGTTAAGTCTTTAGATACTATCTCTGATACTGCTCAATATTTATCTAAAACTATTGATGATTTTAGAAACTTTTTTAAATCAGATAAAGAAGAAATTTCATTTAGTATTCAAGAAGTTTTAGAACAAGCCTTAAAATTAACAGGTGATGAGTTTAAAAATAAAAGCATAGATATTATAGAAGAAATAAATGAATTTCAAATTTTTGGTTTGAAAAATGAATTTATACAAGCTTTAATAAATATCTTAAATAATGCAAAAGATGAACTTGAAAAACACCCAGAACCAAGATTGATTTATATAAAAGCTGAACAAATTGAAAATTATGGTGTTATAACTATAAAAGACAATGCAGGTGGAATAAAGGAAGATATTATTGATAAGGTGATTGAACCTTACTTTACAACTAAACATCAGTCTAAGGGTACTGGAATTGGTTTATATATGACAGAAGAGATTATAACTAAACATATGCATGGCGAACTTATAATTGAAAATGTAAAAACTACTTATGAAGATAAAGAGTATTTAGGAGCACAATTCACTATTAAATTTAAGTTGAGTTCTCAAATTTAATAGTTTTATTGTTGTTTGTAAGTTTCTAAAAAAGAGATTTAAAGTTATTTATTAAATCTTTTGCCTTTTCTTCACCTAACTTATTTGTAATTGCTTTATTTAGTTTTTCTTTTATCTTATCTTTATTAATTTGATCTTTTAATAAATCTTTACTATCAAATGAAATCTTAGGACTAGAAGTATTTCCTTTTACATTAAATGAAAAGTTTGTATTTCTTATTTTTGCATTTATATCTGCATCTACTTTACTTTTTTCTAAGTCTAAAATTGATTTAACTACATCAATTTGTGTGTTTTTACTTTTCATTGAAATTACAGAATCTAATACTAGATTGTTAATATTTGAATCAATATCAACCGTTTTATAAACTTCTCTTGTAATATCAAACTTTGCAAATTGATTTAATAGACCTGAAAAGTTATTAGGTAAAAAATGTCCATCTAATAAATTTCCTGTTAATTTACCTTTTTTAGATAATAAATTATAGTTTAAATTTAAAGCAGAAGTAGAATCAAAAACTTCTGGATAATATAACATATGTGTTACTTGTTTTATTTGTAAATCTTTGATTTTTGATGTAAAGTTATCATTGTTTAATGTGAAGTCTAAAACACCACCTAAAAGTTTTGAATTACCATTTACTAAAAGTAGTTTTTCTTCTTTTTTAATATCACCTATAATTGAAAGTTTTCCTCTCATTTTTGTTGCTGTAATATCGTATAATTTACTTAAATCTGCAATATTCACAAGATAATCACTATTTAAAGATAAATCACTTACATTAAATACAGCTTTTGAAATATCAACATTTGCTAAACTTGAAGTTAATGTAGATTTTGTGATTACTTTATCTAATTGTAATTTTGATTGTGCATTTAAATCAAAAGTTACTGTATCTTTTAGTTTTTGATTAAAAACAGTATTTATTACTGGGTTTATTAGTTTAGCATTTGCAACTCTTGTATTTATTGTACCATCTAATTTTTTTACATCAGTATTTAAAATATTTGCATCAATACTTAAATCACCATGTGCATAAACTGGCTCATCAATAAATGAAAGTAATTTTTCTATTTTTGCATTTGTAATATGAAATTTCACATATTCAGGTTTTGAATTATTCATTTTTATATCATACGTTGTAAGACTTTGAAATACATCTGATTTTCCATCGATTTTAATAATTCCATTATTTGTAACAATATCCCCACTTGTAGAAAAGCTACCATTTAGTTTTTTGTTGATTATTGTTTTTAATTTACTTAAATCATCAATATCTAAGTTATAGTCACTTATTACTTTCATTGAAACTAAATCTACGATTGTTTTAGTTGTTTTTAGTTTTAGAAGTGAAGAATCAATATTTGTATCTATTAAAGCTTTATTTGCTTGTAATTGTGCATTTATAGTAGTTTTAAAGTCAATATTTGATTTTATATTTTGATTAAATTCTTTATTTATTGTCTTGTTTAATATTTTTGCATTTGTAATATTTAAAGCAATATTTCCATCTAAATTAGGAATATTTGTATTTTTAATATCTCCTTTGATATTTAAATCACCTTCTGCAAACTCAGGTTGATTTCCAAGATAAAGAAGTTTAGAAATTTTTGCATTTTTAATGTCAAAATTAATATTTGTAGGATTAAAATCTTTTAATTGAACATCATAATTTGTCTTACTTTGTGCAATATCTGAGATACCCTTGATTTGTGATAATACTGTATCTCCTACAAATGTTCCAGAAGTAGAAAATGGTCCATTTAATTTCTGTTTTGTGATATTTTGAAGTGCTGATAAATCTTTTATATTTATATCATACTTTAAATCAACTCTTTTTTTAAATAATTCTAAATCACCTGAAATACTTATTTTTGAGTCATTTTTTATTGTTGCATAAAAATTGATTGAATTCATAGTTAATGTAAAATCATTAATCTTAAATCCTACGTCTTTTTGGTCTTTATTGATTGTTTTTTCTATATATGAAGCTACAAAATCATTTCCTGATTGTGTAAATAAAACTATATAAATTGCTAGAATTGTTGTAATAATTAATGCGCTAAGGCCTAAAAATAACTTTTTCATGGTAAATCCTTTAATAATAACTAATATCATTATAACATAAAAAGCTATAAAAAAATAAATAACTTGAATAATTTATCTTTTTATAATAAAACTTTTATTATAATCACGCCTACAAAGTATTTAGTAGGGAAATAATTGCATTTATGTAGTTATTGCTAGTTTTTATAAACTGGTTACGCTATCCGAACAGACTTTGAAAACAATATTTTTTTAAGGAAATAAAATGAAAAAAATCGTTCTATTAATGCTAGCTATCGCTGGTGCTGCTTTCGCTGCTGATGGTGCAGTTGCAAACGAAACTTTAAAAGCTTACTCAGTAGTTGCTGCTGGTATTGGTCTTGGTCTTGCTGCACTTGGTGGTGCTATCGGTATGGGTAACACTGCTGCTGCAACTATTGCTGGTACTGCTAGAAACCCAGGTTTAGGTGGAAAATTAATGACTACTATGTTCATTGCTTTAGCGATGATCGAAGCACAAGTTATTTACGCACTTGTAATTGCTATGATTGCTTTATATGCAAACCCATTTTTAGGGTAATTTATAGAACTTTAGTTTTTATAAAATATTTAAAGGTCAAGAGTTTTACTCTTGGCCTTTTTTTATTTCTACTTAATTATTTTTAGGATATTATTCGAATCTTTTTATAAATATACTACTAGATTAAATGCGACTATTAAGTCCTTTTAACAAATACATGCAGATGTGGTGGAATGGTAGACACGCGGGCTTGAGGGGCTCGTGGCGAAAGTCGTGTGAGTTCAAATCTCATCATCTGCACCAAAATAAACCCCTTTTATTTAACTAACTTATTGTTGTATTTTTCTAAACTATATTTGATTCATTTAAATATACAAATTTACAAACAAAAAAACAAGCAAAATCAATCCTGAATAGTCCATAAAAGTTTATTACTATCAAAACCTAGCAATTCTATATTTTCTTTGATTTGATTTTTTACATTGTCATTCAATATTTTGCTTCTACTTAAAATCCATAGATATTCTCTTGATGGGCTTCCTACTACTGCGTATTCATAATCTTTTTGTAAATCTAGAATCCAATAATCACCATAAAAAGGTCTAAAGAAACTCACTTTTAGTTTTGAGTTTGTTTCATCAACTGCGTAGGCTGTACCTATTGCTTCTTTTTTATTATTGTTTTCTATTAGGGTGCATCGATTGATTACTTTTATATCGCCATCACTTTTAAGACTATATGAGGCAGTTACATTTTTACAGCCTTTTTCAAAGAAATGCTCAAATCTTGCTATTTCATACCAAGTACCTGAATACTTTTTTATATCAACACTTTTTACAGTTTCTAAGGGTTCATATTTATTAGCACAAGCTGTGAATAAAACTGAAAACAAAACTAATAAAACTGTGTTTCTTACTAAGCCTAAATTTTTCATAATTAAATCTCTCTTTCTTAAATAT
>NZ_JBGUES010000098.1:0-8431 GCF_041821165.1 Poseidonibacter sp.
TATCACAATTAATAAATCAAGAACTAATGGTTAATTTAGTAAAAAGACTTGAAAATACATTCGAAATACAATCATTAATTCAAGAAAAGGAATAATAATTGAGTAACACTATCTTAGCAATTGATATTGGTTCATACAATATTACAGCAGTAATTGCAAAGCATGATCTTGAAAGTAATATTAATATTCTTGGAACTGGTATTCAAAAAAGTGAAGGTATTGAAAAAGGACTAATCATCAACATTGAAGAAGCCTCAAAGGTTATCAATGATGCTGTTAGTTTAGCTAAAAGAAGCTGTTTTGATCAAATAGATGCTTCTGTTGTTTCAATATCTGGTTCATATACAAAAAGTATAAGAAGTTCAGGTTCTGTAAATGTACCAAATGGATTAATTACAGAAACAGAAATCAATCAAGTAATGCAAATGGCACTTTATAATGCAACAATCGTGCCTGAATATGAAGTAGTTCATGTTGTGCCAATTTATTTTAAAGTAGATGATTCTGTTGAAGTAGATAATCCTTTAAATATGAATGGTTCAAGACTTGAAGTATCTGTTTATATTGTTACTGCAAAAAGAACAGCACTTACAAATATAAAATCAGCACTAAAAGTTTCTGGTATAGAAGAAGCTAAATTTGTATTAGATGGTTATGCTTCTGCAATTTCTGTACTTGATTACCAACAAAAGAAATTTGGTGCAACTGTAATTAATATGGGTTCTACAACAACAGAATATGTATGTTATAAAGGTAACTCAATAATTTATAATGGATTTATACCAGTTGGTTCAAATCATATTACAAATGATTTATCTGTAATGTTACATACTCCACCATTAGCTGCTGAAAGAATTAAAACTGAATATGGTTCTTTAACAAAAAGTTATGTAACTGATAGTGACTTAGGTGTTGCTAAAGTTAAGATACCAAGAATTGGTGATGAAGAATCAACTTCTGAAATAGCTCTTGATTATATCCAAACGATTATTCATTCAAGAGTTGAAGAAGTTTTAGTTTTAGTAAAAAACAAACTTAAAAAAGTTGGAATATTAGATAATGCAGGTTCAGGAGTTGTAATAACTGGAGGACTTAGTAAACTTGAAGGTGTAAAAAATCTAGCAGAAAAAATTTATGAAGCTATACCAATTACATTATCAAATCCAAGAAATATTAAAAATGGACATTTAAGTTTTGATGATCCTGCTATGTGTACAATTGTAGGATTATTATTATACTCTTTAGATACAACAAGAAGTTATGAATTAGATTCTAATAAAAAATTGGTAAAACCAATTAAGAAAAATCAAGTTCAAGAAGAGATGGTTCCAAATTTCCAAAATAATACAAATGTAAATAGAAATACAAGTGCTAATGCAAATTTAACTAATGAGCAACAAGCAAGAAATGAATTAAATGACAACCCTGCAATTTTGACACCTTTAGCTAAACAAAAGAAAAATAGTGTGTCGAAATTTTGGAGTAAAGTATCGGAGTGGTTTTAATGGATAATTTGTTTAAAGTAGATGATATAAAAGTAGATATGCCAAATAAAGTTTTAACAGATAATATTGCTAAAATTGCTGTAATTGGAGTTGGTGGTGGTGGTTGTAATATGATTAACCACATGATAAAAGAAGGCTCTCAAAAAATAGATCTTATTGCTGCAAATACAGATTTACAAGTTCTTCATATATCAAAAGCTCCAAAAAAGATTCAGTTAGGAATTAAACTAACTAAGGGTCTTGGTGCTGGAATGAAACCAGAAATTGGTAGAGATTCAGCAGTTGAGTCTTATGAAGATATTAAAAACTCTTTAGAAGGCGCTGATATTATTTTTATTGCTGCTGGACTTGGTGGTGGTACAGGAACTGGTGCTGCTGCTATTATTGCTAAGGCTGCTAAAGAAATAGGTGCATTAACTGTATCTGTTGTTACTAAACCATTTACATGGGAAGGTAAAAAAAGAGCAGGGTTAGCAAATCTTGGATTAGAAGAACTTAAAAAAGTAAGTGATTCAATTATCGTTGTTCCAAATGACAGATTATTAGAAATAATTGATGAAAATGTTGGAATGAAAGATGCCTTTAAAATTATTGATAATATTTTATTTCAAGCAGTAAATGGAATGAGTGAGGTGATTTTAAATCCAGGTAATTCTGATATTAATACCGATTTTGCTGATGTTAAAACTATTATGCAACATAAGGGTATGGCTTTAATGGGTATTGGAAAAGCTAAAGGTGAAAATGCTGCGCAAAGAGCCTTAGAAGATGCTATTGATTCTCCATTATTAGATAAGGTATCTTTAAATGGTGCTAAAGGTATTTTAATTCACTTTAATATTCATCCTCAAGTTTCATTATTTGCTATTAATGATGTTATGGGAACTATAAATGATAGAATGGATTCAAATGCAGAAATCATTTTTGGTACAACTTCTGATAGAACTTTAGAAACAGATGAAGTAAAAATTACTATTGTTGCTACTGGGTTTGAATCTAAAAATGATGAGAAAGAAGAGTTATTAGAATCAAATGAAGATGCAAATAAACCTGCATTAAGCCCCGATGATGAAAATTACTTAGATATTCCACCTCTTATGAGAGACTACGTAGTTCAATATCAATTATAAAAGAAAAGAGGGGAGTTTACTCTTCTTCCTCTTCTTTTGTAATAATAACAATATCAAAAGATGTTCTTTGAACTACTAAAGCTTTTGTATCAGGAACTACAGATAGATTATTTGTATTTTTGATTTTATTTTTGTAGTTTTGAACATCATCTTCTAGTTTTTTTATCTTTTTATTTAATTGTAAAATCACATCAACTCCAGCTAAGTTCACACCTAATTTTCTTGTTAATGTTAATACATACTTTATATGATCAATATCTTTTTGAGAATATAATCTTATTTTACCATTTGTTCGAGAAGGCTTAATTAAACCTTCTCTCTCATATTGTCTTAAAGTTTGTGGATGAATATCTAATATTTCTGAAACAGCAGAAATTAAAAAAATTGGTTCAATGTAACTGTTTGTTTCCATAATTTACCTTATTAATTTTCTGGAAGTTTTTCTTCTAGTATTTTTACTAAATCTTCATCTAAATCTTCGATTTTAGGTAAAACAATATTAGCTTTAAGATATAAATCACCTTTTGTACTTGTTTTTCTATTTAATACACCAAGTTCTTTAACTCTAAATTTTTGACTTTGTTTTGTATTTTTTGGAACTTTTAATGTAATAGTTTTATGAATAGTTTCAATTTCAACTTTTCCACCAAATAAGGCAGTTTTTAAAGGAACATCAAAATATTTAGTTAATGAATCTTCATCTCTTTCATATTCATCACTTTCATAAACATTTATTTTTAAAATTAAATCGCCTCTTTGTCCTTGATAAGATTTACCTTTTCCCTTTGCTCTAATTTTTTGACCATCTTTAATTCCTTCAGGAATTTTAATATCAAATGATTCACTATTTAAAGAAATATGTTGTTTTCCACCTAAAATAGATGTATTAAAATCAATACTAATTTGTGCATTTGTATCTAAATCTGGTTCTTCAAAACCACCAAATCCACCGCCACCAAAGCCTCCACCGAAGCCTTGACCACCACCAAACATTTGTCGTAAGATATCATCTAAATTTTGGTTTGAACCTTGTCCTCTTGCGAAGTCATGAAAGTTTTGACCCCCAAACATAGAGTCTCCATACTGATCGTATTGTAGTTTCTTCTCTTGATCACTTAACACTTCATATGCTGCATTTATTTCTTTAAATTTTTCTTCTGCAGCTGGATCTTTATTTACATCTGGATGATATTTTCTAGCTAATTTTCTATATGCTTTTTTAATTTCATCAGCTGATGCATTTTCACTAACTTCTAGTGTTTCGTATAAACTTTTTGCCATTTATAATCCTGTGAGTTTGTAATAATATATATAATATAAGGTTGAAATTATATCACAAACTTGAGTCAATGTCAATCAAGGTTGTACCCAGACTCGATTATATAGGAAGAGTTATCTTAAAAGATGCTCCATAATAGTTGGTATTATCATAAGTAAAGTTGGTATTTTTTGCAGAAATTTTGCCATGCATGTTTTTATTAACTAATTGATGAGTCATATATAAGCCAAGTCCTGTCCCTTGATTTTTATGTTTAGTAGTAAAATATGGTTCAAAGATATTATGAATAATTTTCTTTTGAATTCCACCTGCATTATCTGTAACTTTTATAGTTACAGACTTGTTTTCACTCTTTACATCAATTATAATTAGTCTTAAATCATCTTTATGTTTATTTTGAACTAGTGCATCTTTAGCATTATTTATGATATTTAAAAAAGCTTGTGTTAATTCATTTGGATAGCTCATTATTTCAATATACTCAGGAATATTAACTACTACTTTAATTGATTCATTTTTTATCATTCCTTCCAGAATTGATAAGTTTTTATTAATATTTGTTTTTACATTAAATAATACTTTTTTCTTATCACCTTTTATAAACTCTTTAAAATCTTCAATAGTCTGAGATAAATGCTTGGCATTTCTTACAATCCCATCTATTGCTTCTGAAAACATATTATCAGTTAATATATTTAATTCTTTTTGGAATTTTATACCAGATGCTGCTGTTGATATAGTACTTAAAGGTTGTCTCCATTGATGAGCAATATTACCAATCATTTCTCCCATTGCAGCCATTTTTGATTGCTCTGAAATAAGTTTATCTTTTGCCTTTAATTCACTAATATCAATAACTGTTAATATTTTAAAGTTTTTATCATTGATTGTTGTATCTTTTATTTTTATTAATGCAGGAAATGAATTAGCATTATGAGGTGTAATTAATATTTCAACTGGTTTTTTATGATTACTAATTGATTTTAAATTATACGTTTTATTTATAAAATAATATATATCTTTACCAATAAGATTTTTTATTGATTTATAATTAAATAGTTCCAATGCAAGTTCATTACAATTTATAAATTTATCATCATGAAAAAGAATAATAGATTCCATTGTTGCATTTAATAGTAGTTCTAACTCTTCATTTGCATACTCTAATTTATGATTTGTTTCTCTTAACATCGTATTATCATAAATATATAAAATTGCTAAATTTTCATCTTTATTATATGGTGTAATAGTTACAGCTTGTTGCATATTTTCAAATACTTTATCTGTAACTTTTCCTAACTCTATATTTATTAAAAATTTATCAATTTTAGTATTATAAAAAGTTGGAGAATTTAATTTTAAAGAGGTATTGATTTTTCTTTTTAATTTTTTTTCATTTAATTCAGGAAAAAAACTATCAAGATTTTTACCCATAATATCACTTGAAGTGATTTTTGTTCTGCTTTCTAACCAAGAATTCCAAAAATAAACTTTTAAATCACTATCTATTAAAACAACACCATTATCGATAGTATCACATATTAAATCAAATTTATTTACGTTCATCTTAATATTCATCCAACATTGTATTAATTACTTTCTTTATAAACATAATTGAATTATCTGTTGTAAATATAAGCAGTTCCCCTTTTATATTTAAATCTTTAAAATTTAATTCTGTAGATATAATAATAACTTTTTTATATTTTGTAATAAATTGATTATCTAATTGATCAATTGATTCTAAGACTTTTACATCAGGAGGAGAAAAAGATACTTTTGTATCCATCTCTTTTGCAAGGGTACTTATTGTAGATGAAGATAAGATATTTGTAATCTCTAAAATAATATCTGATAACTCATCATCGTTTATTTCATCTTCTTCTAATCCAAATTTGTAAGCTATATTATTTGAAGACTCTCTATCAATTATAAATAGATTTTCACCAGATAATAATCCATTTATTTGTTGAATTGAAACAAAGTGATCAGAATTAACTTTTATTTGTGTTGATAAATACTGTTTTAAATCACTTGTATCAATCACTTTAATTTTAGGAATTGATAATGTTGCAAAGGCATCAAGTATTTCTGTAATTGCTGCTGTTGCTGAACCATATGCGATATTCATAAGTTCTTGTAAGCAGTCTTGTTCATCTTCATTTAGTACAATCTGAGAGTTCATTTATAACCTATTTGTGTATTTTATTGAATTTTTCATTGCTTTTTAAATTTATGATAATTTATTAAGGCTTATTTAGTAATCATTGCAAAGTTATTTTAACAAATTATGTATTAGAAAGAGTTATTTTTTGATGAAACAAATAGACATGTTTGAAAAAGATGAGTGGACGCAACAAGAATTATATAAAAATACAAAAGAATTGCAGAAAAAAAATATAAAAGTTATACTAATTGATACAATTTTAAAACCAATAGAAAATATTGAAACTATTGTTTATAATCCTTTTGAAATGCAAACAATGCCAAAAGGTTCAGTTTTTGTTTTTTATTGTGATACAGGAAAAACTACAAAATCAAGATTAGAATTTTATAAAAACAAATTTCCAGATTATAAATGTATTAGTTTAAGAGGTGGAAGAGGTTATTGGCGACCTAATTATCAATTATTAGAAGAGTTGGATAAAAATGTCTAAATATGAAGAATATGACTATGTAATTATAGGTGCAGGAATCGCTGGTTGTAGTACTGCTTACTTTTTATCAAAGTACTCAAAATCTATTTTATTAATTGATAAAAATGAAAAAGTAGCTTTTGGTGCAAGTGGAGCTGCTGGTGCTTTTTTATCACCACTTTTAGGAAAAACAAATAATTTTAAAGATTTAATTACTAAATCATTAAAATTTTCTACACAGTTTTATAAAGATATAAACTCTAAATCATTAAGTAATTGTGGAGTTTGTAGAATTCCAAAAAATGATGAAGATAGAAAAAAGTTTGAATCATATAAAGATTATATGGATTTTGAATATTCCGTTTTAGATGATGGGTACTTTTTTGAAATAGGTTCACAAATAAATCCAAGTGAAGTATGTGAATTATTAACTAAAGATATTGATAAAAAACTAAATTATGAAATAAAAGAGTTTGATAGAAATGAAGATAATTCATGGATTATAAATAAAGAAATAAAAGCAAAAAATATAATTCTAACAACAGGTGCTAATACAAAACTAATAAAAGAAGAGTATTTTGATATAAGAGCAGTTTGGGGACAAAAAATTGATGTTTTAACAAGCTCTTGTACAGATATTAATTACCATAAGGCATGTTCTGTATCTAAAGCAATTAAAATAGATGATAATATTTATAAAGTATCAATAGGTGCAACTCATCATAGATTTGATTGTGATAAGAATATTTGTGATTATTGTGTTCAAGTTGCAAATTTAAATAAGAATTGTTCAAATTGCTATTCAAAGAGTATAGTAAATGAAGATTCTTTAAAGTTAATTGATTTAGCAAATGATATTGTAAAACTTGAAGATATAAAAGTAGTAGATGTTAAAATAGGCCCAAGAGCTTCTAGTACTGATTATTTTCCAATGCTTGGTAAATTAGTTGATTCAAAAAGGAGTTTTGAAAAATTTCCTCATTTAATAAATGGTACACATATTAAAGATGAAATGTTAGAAATGATTGATAATCTTTATGTTATAAATGGTGTTGGTGGAAGAGGTTTTGTATTATCACCTTACTTAGCTAATCAATTAGTAGAAAATATTATTAACAAGTCTAAAATTGATGAAACTATTACAACTCATCGTTTATTTAAAAGATGGGCAAAAAAACAAAAACATAAAAAATAGGAATAATAAATGGCAAATGTATTAAAAATTGTATTTTTAGGAATAATAGGATTTGGATTATTAGTATATCTTACAGCACCAAAACAAAATAGTGTAAAGAAATCTTCAGAAACATTGAAAAATAATAGTTTAAAAGTATCATCTTTACCAACACATTATGAAGTAATTGGAATTAATGGATATGAAAAAAGAGAAAATATATTTCAAGTAGATTCTGAAAAATTTATTATTATATTAAATCATGATGCACTATCATTAATAGAAAGTTTAAAAACATTTGTAGATAAAGATATAGTATTGGTTGCAAATATATCTAAAACACCATGGTTTATTCAAAAAATGGCAGTTGATGGAAAATTAGAAGAGCTAAATTTAAATTCAAAAATACCTATGATTAATGATTCCAATGCCAATTTAATAAGCGCATTAAATTTAAATGATGATACTCAAACAAAGTATTTTATATTTAAAGTAAAAAAAGATTCATCAATAATAAAAATAGCAGAAGGATTTGTAAAAGAGGGTGCTATGGAAAATGGATTAACTAAAGATGAATTAGAAAAGTCAGTTAAATTATTATTAAGTCAATTAAAATAAATAAATAAAAATTGTCAAGAAACTGTTATGAATTATTCCCTTTTTAACTTTGCAAAAATATTCTAAAATTAAATTATAAAAAATCATTA
>NZ_JBGUES010000099.1:0-8392 GCF_041821165.1 Poseidonibacter sp.
CTTTTAATACAGCAATTATTTTTATTCTTGTTGTATCTGCAAAAGCTTTAAAAAGTTCTGCAACATCATATAAAGTTTCATCACAAATTAAAATTTTCTTTACTTTTTCTACTTCTTTGGTATGGTCACAACACTGTATAGACATAGCTTTACCTTTATTAATAATATATGAACATATAATCATATGATGTTTATTATTAAAATTACTTTAATGATAAAACGAAAACAACATTAAAAGAAATTGGATATAGATTTAATATTAGTTAGAGGTATTCTAAGCTTTATTTTTTCAAAATTTATTTATGATTTTATGAATATTTAATCATTTGTTTTCCGACACCAAGTAATTTTGTCATATTTTAAATTTTAAAAAATATACGAAAATTAAGAAATATATTTTTTGTTTAATGTCGGAAATTATAAAATTAGTTTTCGTATGAATATTTTTATCTTCTAGAATTAAATTGTATTAATCTTAGTTACCGTTTACTTATATCCTTGTCAAAACCTCTTGCTTTTAGAGCAGTTTTTATTAAGGGAAAGCTTGTTCCAAATAGAGTTGAATTGGTGAACATACTCCAGAAGGTACAGGTTTTGAATCAGAATTTAACAATCAATATTTATTCATAAAATTTAAAAATCCAATGGTGATTTAATATCACCTTTATTTAATTCTTTTACTACATGTGTATATATCATCGTAGTTTCTATAGATTTATGTCCTAAAAGTTCTTGAATGCTTCGTATATCTGTACCATTCTGCAAAAGATGAGTTGCATAAGAGTGTCTAAAAATATGAGAGGTTACTCTTTTATCTATATTGGATTTTTCAACTGCATTTTTTATATTTCTACTTAAAGTCACATCTAAAATATGATGTCGTCTTTGTTCACCACTTCTTGGGTCTTTCGAGATTTTATTCATAGGAAAAACATATTGCCATTTGGTTTCAAATTTTGCTTTTGGAAATTTTCGTTCAAGTGCATAAGGTATATATACACTTCCATATCCATTTTCTAAATCTTTTTGGTGTATTTCTTTTACTTTCTCAACTTGAATTTTAAGTTCATCTTTTATTTTTAGTGGAAGTGGTAAAGTTCTATCTTTAAGTGACTTACTATCCCAAATATAGATTTTATCGTATCCGAAATCAATATCTTTTATACGTATATTTTGTGCTTCTTTCATTCTTAATCCACACCCATACATAAGTTTAACTATGAGTTGATAAATACCTGTCATTTTTAATATAATACTTCTTACTTCATTTATAGTTAAAACTACAGGAATATGCTTTCTTTCTTTTGCTCTTAGTGCTTGAATATTTTGGTCTTTTAAAGAGATATTTAAAACTTGTTCATATAAAAATAATATTGCATTAAAGGCTTGGTTCTGCGTTGTAGGAGATACGTTTAGTTTTGTGGCAAGATAAGTCAAAAACTGTTCTATTTCGATTTTTCCCATTTCTATAGGGTGCCTTTTCTTATGGTAAATAATATATCTTTTAGCCCAGCCGATATAGCTTTGTTCTGTTTTTATACTGTAGTGCTTAAATCGTATTTTGTCTCTCATAATATCTAGTAATTTTTTACCCATAATAGACTCCTGATATATTTATCATTATGTTAAACTATTACAGTTTTTAATCAATATCAGAACATTTTGATAAGATATTAAGGATATTAGTTAATAATCTAACAAAAATAATTATATCAAAGATAAAAAATAAGATAAAAAATATTACATATTGTAATATATTATTTTATATTTTATTGAATTAATCCTATTTATAGGACTTTGTCTAACTTGATATCATAACATTTAAAATGTATTACTATTAAGTAATTTTATGGGTAATTAGTATATAATGTATTACTAATAAATAGTTAGCATAAAAATACAGGAGAAATAATATGAATATTCCAAGTTCAAGAGACCCACATAAATCATCATCGATTAATCCATTTAAAAGTTCTTCTCTAAATCCTTATAAATCATCGTCAATAAATCCGAATAAATCATCTTCATTGAACCCTTTTAAAAGTTCATCAATTAACCCATACAAATCGTCATCCTTGAATCCAAATAAGTCATCTTCTTTAAATCCATTTAAGAGTTCTTCTCTAAATCCATTCAAGTCATCATCAATAAATCCAAATAAATCATCTTCATTAAACCCATATAAAACATCTAATATTAATGGACTTTATATATTCAACATAGATTTGATTCCAATAGGATATACAGTTTCCGTAAAAGAAACTATTAAATTAGTATTTAATATAAATAATGAATGGATAGGATATTTAATTTCAAATAAAAAAGATGGTTATAACTATTTTAATTTAGAAAATGAATGGATACAATACTGGATTTTAAATAAAAAAGAGATGTTTAATATCTTTAATTTAAATAATGAATGGATAGGATTAACAACATAAATGCTAACAAAACATTGGAGAGAAATAAATTACCCTGCGGGCAATTTATTTCTCAACTCAAACGTTAGAACTCCTATAAACTCTTGCTTTTGGAGCAGTTTTTATTAAGGGAAAGCTTATTCCAAATAGAGTTGAATTGGTGAACATACTCCAGAAGGTACAGGTTGTTGAACTTGTTTTTATGTCCCATAAACTGTATCCATATCATAAAAGAAAATTAAATTATTGTATTAAATATAGAGTATTTAAATTGCTTATTTCAAAAATTGATAATAATATATTATTACTGTATAGTTAGCCAAAATAAAGAGCATAGGATTAATATAAAATGATTATTAATATATTAAAAGAAGAAAATAAATAATGCAATCAGCAACACTAAATATTTTAAAACTTGGAAAAAATGTATTTCTTACAGGAAGTGCAGGAACTGGTAAAACTCATATATTAAAGGAGTATATTAGTTATCTAAGAGATAGTGGGATATTCCCTTCTATATTAGCTCCCACAGGTATTGCAGCGTCGCTATTAAATGGTAAAACTATTCATTCTTTTTTTGCTTTAGGAATAAGAGATTTTTTTAGTGATGATGATATATATAATATTGCTACTAATCCAAGATTGAAGAAAAGATTTAAAGAATTAAAAGTACTAATAATTGATGAAGTATCAATGATTAGTCCAACTATATTTTCTGTAATGGATAAAGTATTACAAATAGCTAAAAAAAATGATAAATCATTTGGAGGAATACAAATTATATTATCAGGAGATTTCTTTCAGCTACCTCCTATTAGTAGAACAAAAGATGAGAAAAGATTTGCATGGCAATCTCCTTCATGGAAAGAAGCAGATCTAAAAACCTGTTATTTAACAAAGAAATATAGGCAAAATCAAGAAAACTCAATTTCAAAAGTATTAGATAATATTAGAGAAGGTATTATATCACAAGAAGCAAAAGATATTTTAGATAGTAGAGTTGGAAAGAGTTTAGATATAGACTTCTCACCAACAAAACTTTATACACATAATATAGATGTGGATAGTGAAAATCAAAAAGAGTTAGATAAACTAGATGGTAAAATGCATACATATGAGTATTTTAAGAAAGGCTCAGAAACTAATGTTGAGCGTATGTTCAAAAATTCTTTAGTCCAAAAAACACTTTGTCTAAAAAAAGATACTGTTGTTATGTTTATAAAAAATGATACAGGTGGAAATTTTGTAAATGGAACAACAGGTAAGGTGGTTGGATTTGAAAAAAATACAGATAATCCAATAGTTGATATATCAGGTAAAGGATCTTTAATTGTAGATGCAGAAGAATTTACTTATGAAAATGAAGAGGGAGATGTTTTAGCAAGTATTATTCAATATCCATTAAAATTAGCATGGGCAATTACAATTCACAAATCACAAGGTATGACACTAAATGCTGCACAGATTGATTTATCAAAAACATTTGAAATAGGACAGGGATATGTTGCCCTTTCAAGAGTAAGAGATATAAATGGATTAAGTCTCAATGGATACAATGAAAATTCCTTACTAGTAGATGAACTGATACTTAAAATAGATGATAGAATAAAAGCAGCTTCAGATAAATCACTTGTAATGATAAATTCTTATAATCAAATTAAATTACATGACTCTCAAGAAAAATATCTTAAAAAAATCAAACCTAAAGAAATGAGTACTAGTAAAGAGAAAAAATCATCTACACATTTAATAACTAAAGAATTAGCAAGTAAGCATACAAAGCTAAAAGATTTAGCAAAAGAGAGAGGATTAACTGTTGATACAATCATAAATCATATAAAAAAATCTTCTACAGAAGATAAAGAATTTGATTTTAGTCATTTATGTCCTAAAGGTATAGATATTGAGTACGTTAAGAAAATTAAAGAAGATATATTAAAAGAAGGAAATCAAGATAATTTTGCAGCAAACGGAAGTATAAAGATGCTTGTTATTATGAATAAACTAGGAATCACAAATTATCCTAAAATGAAAGAAATATTATTATTTTGCTAGTAATAACAATACTAAGAAGCAAAGGTAAAATTAGTAGACCATGAAAAAAGTCTAATTTATAAATAATTGGAATGGTAACATAAATTCATACTTATAAATTAAAAAATATGTTCTGATATAGCTATCTGACTTGAGGCCGGACTCAAATAATTGGTCTCAGGGGTATTTCGATATTCTAAGTTATATTTTTAAAGCATTTCTTATTATAGGAGGGGTACCTCGTTAGTAGATGGGATAATTCTGTTGCAGAGAGTTTCTTTAAATCACTAAAACAAAAGTTAGTTTATAACACATATTTTTAAACTAAAAAAACAAGCTAAAAAAGAGATATTTGAATATATTGAATTTTATTATAATAGAACAAGAAGTCATAGTTATTTAGGAAATTTTTAAATTTGAAGTAAAACAAAAGATGTTACGAAACAAAATGGTGGATTAGGAATTAGCAAAAATGTGTATGAATTTTAGTTACCTCTGCAATAATGAATGTTTACTATGAACTCATAGCCATCATCTGTTTTGTACTGCTTTTGTAAATTTTCGTTGCACATCACTAGATACTGTTTCATTTCTAAAGTACTTGTTGACAGTAATAATACATTCAGCGAACTGTGAACACTATTCAAAGTATTCTCTATTTAAGTTATTTTTAATATTTAATACATAAAATCAAAGTTAGTAATAATAAAGCCATAAAATGGCCATTCAAAGGATTTATCATGAGTAAAAAAGAAGTAAATAAGAAAATGGTGACTTTTGAAGTTAGAAATGAAGTAATAGAAATGTCTATTGAGGAAATAATAAATGAATACAAAAAGTCAAAATATAATAGAGATGATGTGATTAATGATGAAAAAGTAAAACTATTCATAGTTTCAAATGATGGTCTCAATGCAACTATCAGTTCTGATGATTTAACTCAAGTGCTTCAATACTGTAGACTTGTTTTAGACAATGGGTATACTTATCTATGGAAGAAAGGTTTTCCTCTCAATTAAAACAAATAGATGGTATAACACAAAGTGCTCTGTCAACAAGAAACAGGGCACAAAATTTTGTATAGTCTCTTCTACAACCTCTTACTTTTTGAGCCGTTTTCATAAAATAAAGCATGTTCCAAAAAGAGTTGAATTTTTGAACAGATGAAGTAGTCAAATTGACTACTTCTTTTTAGATACATCTTTAATTGCTCTATAGATTGTATTACGAGCTACATGAAAAAGCTTAGATAACCATTCAACAGACTTTCCTTTTTCGTGCTGCTTGTATATAATATTTTTCTCTTTAGTACCTAGAATAGCTTTTCTACCAAACTGAACACCTTTTTTCTTTGCAGCTTCAATTCCTTCTCTAACACGCTCATTTATTAAATCACGTTCAAATTCTGCAATAGCACCTAACATTGTAAATAACAGTCTACCTGCTGGAGATGTTGTATCAATGTTTTGATGTAATACTTTGAGATTTACATCTTTATTTTGTAAAAACTTTGCAGTATTATGAAGATCTATTACAGACCTTGCTAATCTGTCAAGTTTTGTAATATAAAGAACATCACCTTCTCTTACATAATCCATCATAATCTTAAACTGTTCTCTATTTGATTCATTCTTTCCTGACCTTTTTTCTGAGAAGATCTTTTCGCATCCAGCACTCTTGAGTTGATCAATTTGATTCTCAAGATTTTGGCTTGAAGTTGAAACTCTTGCATAACCTACATTCATAATAAATCCTTTGTATTGAACTTACTATTTATATCTTATATATTGGAAGAATTGTAAAGTAATATGTATCTTCTTAAAAAGACAGTTATCGTTAAGCATATTTAAATTTATGTAAATAAATATTAATTTAAATTTAAAAATTATATTTTTCGCACAGTACCGCACAAAGAACAATTGATTTATCACCATTTTTATGATAATATTTAATAAAAACTTAAGTAGCTAGTATTTCGCATAGTACCGCACAGAAAGGAAGATTATGAAAATTGATGATTTATCAAGGAATCAAAGAAATATTATTGCCATACTTGAAAAAGTAAAAGAGGGAACAACTAGTGAAATTATAAAAGAACTTGGACTTCCTAGAAGAACATTCTTAGATAATATTAACTTCTTAATTAAACATGAACTGGTAAAAAAATCAGGTTTAGGAAAAGGTACTTTTTACTCTAGAGTCATTATTAATGAATATATAGCAAAACAGATCACAGTATTTAAAGAAGGTGTTAGATTTGGAATACTTCAATTTGGTGCAAATGGTTTTGAATTTGCATATGATAAAAAATATAAAGGAGAGAAGCCTATCGACCTTTTAGAAAATGTACAAAGCCCTGACTTATTCTCAGAGTTTGAAAATCTCATTCCTGAATATGCTAGAAGAGATAAATTAGTAAGGGAATATGACACAGAGTATTTATCTGAGTTACTTGTACATTTAAAAAATACCCATGGTGCATATGATTTTATAAATAGCTATGAAGAGAGTAAATATGTAACTGATTATTCAAATAGACCTTCTTGGTATAGTGTTAAAAATAAAATTCTAGGAAGAAATGATTATCCAAATGTTTTATATGGATTTAATCTTAATGTAGAAAAAGAAATATTAACAGCTAAAACAAAAGGTGAACACTCTCATTTAAGTGGTAATCAGAATAAAGTAGATATTAATATTGATTTTAAAAATAAAGAGATTGCAGAGGTTAAAAAAGATGAAGTTGCTTTATATCTATTAAAACCATATAGTGAAGATTTATCTAGTTATTTTGAGCAGTTTAAAAAAAGAGATAAAGGGTATTATCCTCATATTGCAATTAATGAACATCTATTTATGAGTTTTGCAAAAAATGAATTGGGTTTCAATATACCATATACTGCATTAATAGAAGGGGAAAAAGAGTTTCATTATATTACAAAAAGATATGA
Source organism: Poseidonibacter sp. (assembly GCF_041821165.1). Taxonomy (NCBI): domain Bacteria; kingdom Pseudomonadati; phylum Campylobacterota; class Epsilonproteobacteria; order Campylobacterales; family Arcobacteraceae; genus Poseidonibacter; species Poseidonibacter sp. The sequence goes on from NZ_JBGUES010000099.1 coordinate 7,406, forward strand.
CAGATATGAAAACTATAAATATCATCAAAAAGACTTTGCTCAATATCTTGGTATTAAAAGTACTCAAAAATATAAAACGACTAGTGAAATATTATTTACTAAGCTAAATGAGATTATATATAGTGAAGATGAAAAATTTGATGCATTGAGATTCTATTTTTACTCTAGTATTATTAAACATAGTGATCTTCATGCAAAAAATATTGGTGCGTTAAATATAGGAAGAAAAAAAAATATACTTGCTCCTCTTTATGATGTTATATCAGTTGGTGTTTATTATGGGAATAGTGATGCACTGGGATTATCTATCAATAATAGATACTTGCATAAAAAGGTTAAGTTTAGAGTTGAAGATTTTTATGGACTTGCAGATATTCTAGGAATCAATAAAGATAAATTCAAAATAGCTGCAAAAGAAATCCTAATTACTTTTATTGAGAAGTTTCCTACATATATAGAAAAATCTAAAGAACTCTTAAAATACTCTTCGCTTGAAATTAACAATACAAGAAATGGATATACTAACTTTATAATTAAATTAGCAAATTTCTATAATGAAAGAATTGTTGAATTTATGAAATTAGATATGTTAAGAGATTTGAATATAGAGAATTATAAAGAAAAATTACAAGAAGACAAACTATTAAAATATACTAAACTAGAGTTAAGACAGATTCATGAAAATTATAAAATGGACAAGGATTAAGTTCTTATTCTTATTTAAACAGTACGTAATTTAACGAGATCGTCCATAACTTTGTGCAAGTAACCGTTAGTTATTACAATTATATGATAGTGTATCTTTTTCTACATATTTAAGGAAAGTTGCAAAAGGTACAGGTTGTTGAACTTGTTTTTTAACTTAGATACTTTTAAATTCTATGTCTGAAATTAGGTTACCACTCCAAACTGATATAGCAACCCTAAACAGGACAAATAAATAATTATCTACGCAGCCATTTCGATTTGTAACATTTCCTCCTCAAA
>NZ_JBGUES010000100.1:0-8339 GCF_041821165.1 Poseidonibacter sp.
ATCATCATATTTTTCTTCTATTTCTCTTGCTTTAAACATACTTCTAAATGCTTTTTTTCCTGGCAATAATCCAGTTGGAACAATTTTTTTATCTTTAAAATCTTTTTGCATTTCTTCTGTAATATTTTTAGGAGTAAAGAATTTATCACTTGAATATTCTCTAAATACATCCCCACCAACTACTTCAAAACTTTCATCACTCATTTTAAGACGTTCTACTAACCACTTATTAAAAAAATCACTTTGATAAGCAGATACTAACATTTTAGATATTTTTTTATCTCTAATTTGATAATCTTCATAAATATATCTTCTTGCTTTTTCTAAGTTTTCAGCACCATCGTGTCCAAATCTTTGAAATCCAAAATAGTTTGGCATTCCTATTTGTGAGATTTGTTTTAATAGTTTTTCAATTTTTCCAACATCTTCTGCTTTGACTTCATGTAAATTTATTTCAAACTTATTTCCAATTAAATCACCAATATTTAATTTTGTTCCATGAAGTGTTGTTTCTAAGATTTTGATTTTATTGTGTCTAAACTGTTTTAAATCTTTTGAATATTTTTTTGGAATAGAAATATATTGTGTTGTTGTTGCATTTTTATCTTTAAGACCTGCATATCCTAATTCATTTTCATAAATTTGAAGACCTTTTGATAAACTTTCAAGTAAATCCCATGTACCTAGTTTTGTTTTTTTTATTTTTGCAATAATAAAATTTCCACGACCTGCAAATTTTATTGGCACTTCTTCAACTATAAAATCATCAACATTTTGATAGAATTTAAAATCTAATTTTTCGTGTTTTTGTAAGAACTCTCTTTTTATCATATTTATATCTTTATTTAATTTTTTGTATTATAGTGAAATTATCATTTACCAAGGATTATTATGAATATGAAAAACATAGAAAACATCATTAAAGAGTTTTCCAAACAAAGAGATTGGGATAAATTCCACAATCCAAAAAATATTTCTATGGCATTAAGTGTTGAAGCATCAGAACTTCTTGAAATTTTTCAATGGTTGGATTTTGAGCAATCTGAGAACTTAAGTCCTGAAAAACATCAACATGCAAGAGAAGAAATAGCTGATATTGCTGTATATCTTATAAGAATGTGTATGACATTAAATATTAACTTAGAAGATGCAATAAAAGATAAAATGAAATTAAATGAGATTAAATATCCACTTAAAGATAAAGATGGAAATAAAATAAATTATGGAACAAAAAATTAAAAGATAAAGAAAATTCTTTATCTTTTAATGATAAGCATAAATTGGACTTTGAGTAATTTTAATATCTTTTGTCATTTCATTTCCAAAAATATCATATACTTTTTTAAACTCTGTTAGTTCAACAGGTTCTTCTTTTTGTGTCCAAACAATATCTAGTTTTTTGCCTTTTTTATTTGTACACGTTAAAACATGTAAACCACTTGCATCAGAATACTTTTCAACTTTACAATCTTGTAAAAAATCAATCATAGTTTTAAAAGCATAAAAAGCTTTTCTTTTTTCTAGTTTTCCCTTTTTTACATAAGTAAGCCCAAATGTTGAAGAAACTAATTGAAACCAAAATACCGATTGAACTTTTTTTGTTCCTAATGCTAACATATAATATCGAACCATATAGTTTGCATAATCAACTTCACTAATAGCAAACTCATTTGCCTCTTTTTGCTCTTTTATATGCCATGAAACTTCTGAAATAATTACATCATTTTTTGCTTTTATTGCTAATGTTGCAATTGAATAAATAGTATTTATTTGTTTTATTAAATCAAATGTAATCTTTTGTGGTTTTTCTGGAAAACCTTGTTTATCTACATATAAAAGTGCTGAAACTTTATCAAACTTTATAGCAAACTTATTAAACATTGTTCTTAGTGTACTTTTTAAATCAAAACCTTTTACACCTGAACCTATTAAAATATTGTTTTGAAATTTCTCATTTCTTACACTTTGAACAGTAGTATAAAAATCTAAATATTCACTAATACTAAAAAATCCCCATTTATTTTCATTTGTTGCATTTCCTATTTGGTAATTATTACAAATTCCTTTAAATGTAGAAAAAATCAAAGTGATATTTTCTCTTAGAAGTTTTTTATTTTCGATATTTTCTCTATCTTGGATAATATTTAAAGTGATATTTTTGCCCTTAAAAGACTCAACAAACTCTTTATATTTTGAAATATTATCAATATCTGATAATGGAATTCTAATCATTAAATCATTACAGCCTAATTCATCTACTAACTGTGCTTGTTCTTCATATTTGTCTATATTTACATTTAAAGCAAAGAAGTTTTTAAATTGATTGTTTTTACTTTTATAAACATACCCTAAAACAATTGTAAATGGTAGAAAAAATGCATTTACAAAATATGAATAGAGAGTGCTTTTTTTAGCATTTTTTTGCATCTGTTTTTCATAAGATTTATCTACTATTTCATTTGGTTCATCTAAAGTGTTATTCCATGTAAAGTGTTGATTTTTGATTTTATTTCCTTTTTTATTAATCTTTTTTGTAATAATATCCTATTTATTTACAATAAAGTCTAAAGAGGAAAGCAAACCCGCTGTTCCATCATTTTTTATATAAATTGATGAAGATTTTAGTTGAGCAAGACTATTATTTACTGAATTATTATAAGTAAATTCTGAAGAGACATCATTTAAATATAAAGCCCCTATTCCACTTTGACCTAAGGCAATTAGTTTATCTTCTCCATCTTCATTTTTTGTCCAAATACTTAAATCTTTAAATACCTCATCATTTTCATCTATCCAAGAGTTATTATCTTTATCATAGGCTCTTAACTCTTCAAACCCAAAGTTTGTTTGTGGTCCAAAAAGTTCACTACCATCATCAATTTTCCCATTGTGATTTTTATCCATTGCTAAAAAGCCATTGCCACTTTTTAATAATGGTACATTCTCTTTTTTCCCATCACTATTTAAATCAAACATAAATGTCATCTCTTCACTAATATTATCCAAGGCATTTATATTTCCATCATAGTTTATAACTAAGGGATCTAAAAAAGATATATTTTCAAATTGAATATTTTCACTATGTTTTTCATAAAATTCTTTTGAATATGATAGTTTTAAATCAATCTCAATATCTTTAGAATTTGTTTTTATTATTGCTTTAGAAGATATCTCTATTGAGTCCTTTTTTGTATATTCAAATGTACGTTCATATTTAAATACATGTTTTATAGCTTCTTTTTCTTCTAAAGGCTGTGCTTCATTTTTGTTTTTATAAGGATAAAGTTTGATTCCTTTAACTTTTAGAAAACCTTCTAAAATCAATTCAACAATAATTTTTGAAACCTTATGTATTTCAGTTAAATCACTCTCATAATTTTCTATTTTATAAAATTTGATTTCTTCTTTATTTAAGGTTTTATTATCTGTATCGTCTATTTTTTTATTTAAAGATGCAGTACTTAAAAGTGTTGTTTGAAAACTTGTTTTAGATTCAAGATTTATATCGTAACTATTTGAGCTTTTACTTTCTATATTTACATCTGATGATTGAATTTTCATAATTAATCCTTCTTATAATAAAGTTTACTATATGATTCATTAATTTTTATATTACAAAGTAAGTAATTTTTAAATAGAATAAGAAAATAAATAATAACAAGGAAAGTAATGAGATTAATATTGATTTTTTCAATTCTATTTGTCTATTCTCTTGCTCAAAATACAGTAATAATCAATTCTGATAAATTTAAATTTAAAGATTTTCAAGTTGGATATTTTATTAATGATAAGAAAAAAGTTGACTTTAAAGATATCCAAGATATTCAATTTAGCCAAGGAAAAAATAGTGATACCTTAGGTGCAGAAGTTAAAGATACATGGATAAAAATAAAATTATTTAATTCCACAAAAGATATACAAAATGTTTTTTTACATCAAGATATTGCTTATACCTTTTACTCTATTAAGTATTATGAAGTAAATGAAAAAGGAAATCTTCTTAATAAGCAAACTCTTAATCCTTTTGATACAAAAAATAGTGAACTTTATGGTGCTGATGCTATTTATAAACTTACACTAAAACCTCAAGAAAATAAAACTTTATATATAAGACAACATACTTTAGCTTACCATTTTTATAATTTTTCTATCTTTAGTGAAAAAGAGTCAAAAGAGTACTTAGTATATGAAAAAGTTGATGGAATTTTATTTGTTGGATTATTATTAGCCTTAGCTATTTATAATATGTTTATATTTATTTCTTCACGATATAAAGAGTATTTATACTACTCTTTATACCTATTTTCAGCAACTGCTTGGATATTTTATATGTATGGTTCATTAGCACATTATATGCATATTTATGGTGATATTGCTATAAGGTTTAATTTTGGACTAATGTTTACACCAGTTTTTATAGCACTTTTTGTTCAAACTATTTTCAAAACCAAAAATGAATATAAAACTGAACATAAGTTTTTAAATAGTGTGATTATATTATTGATTTTAAATTTTATCTATGCTCTTATTAACTTTGGTCATGCTTTAGAGTTATTATCTTTATCACTAAATTATGCACTGATTATATTTTTATTTATTAGTATTAGTATCTATAAAAAAGGTAATAAAATTGTTAAAATATTTTTATTAGCTCATACTTCTTATTTACTTTTTACACTTTATGCTCTGATGTTTTATACAGGAAATGTACCTTTTTCTTATATTTCATCTCATGGAATAGGTATTGGAATTGTAATAGAAGCACTAATGCTTTCTTATTTAGTATCTTACAAATTCAAAATAATGGAAGAAGAAAAAGAAGTACAAAGAGAACTTAAACAAAAAGCTATTGAAGAACAATACAAAACACAACGACAATTTTTAGAGCAATTAGAAATAGCACAATTAGCAAATCTAAATAGCGAAAAATTAAAAGATCTCAATAAAGAATTAAAAAATATATCTATTACAGATAAGTTAACATCACTTTATAATAGAGTAAAACTTGATGAAAGTTTAGAATATCATCTTAATTATTCACAAAGATATAATGAAACATTTGGAGTAATCATGGTAGATATTGACTTCTTTAAAAGTATTAATGATTCATTTGGACATCAAACAGGAGATATTGTATTAGTTGAGTTTGCAAATATCTTAAAAGCTAATGTTAGACAAACAGATATTGTCGGACGTTGGGGTGGTGAAGAGTTTATGATTATATGTCCAAAATCTAATTTAGAAGATACAAAAGTAATAGCAAAAAAAATAAAAGAAGAAATTGAAAATTTTGAATTCACAACTGTAAAAAATAAAACTGCAAGTTTTGGTATTAGTACATTTAAAAATAGTGATACTTTATCTGATATTGTACATAGAGCAGATAAAGCACTTTACCAAGCTAAAGAAAGCGGAAGAAATAAAATATGTGCAAATTAATATATTTATTCTATATTTAAAGTATTAGTCTCTACTTTTACTTTTATTTCTTCTTTTTGTGTTTGAATACTTTCTTTAGTTTTTTCTATTTTTTCAATCTCTTTTTCAGTATTAGTTTGAATTTCTTCTTTTGCTTCTACTTTCTTTTCTTCAACTTTTAATACTTCAGTTTTTGAATATTTCATTCTATTTTCAAATAATGATAAAGATACACTATTATAAAAACCTTGATACCATGCACTATTATTTATATTACCTGAACCTGTATTTACATATCTTCCTGTTAAAGGCACAGGTATTGGCAAGCTAATTCCAGCAGCTCCTAGTTGATGAAACTCTGATTTTATTTCTCTTGTATTATAACTTGCAATTGAAATTACATGTGTTTGATTTAATCCAACTTCTTTAAAAGATATTGACATAGTAATATCAGTTGCTGTCTCTTCATCCTCATTATATTGAGTACCTTTTGCTGTTAAAATACCATCTTTTTTTGTTACAGTTACAATATTTAAATTTGCTTGTAATAATGTTTTTTTAAGTGCTTCAAATACATCCTCAAGACCAAATACTAAGGTTCTTGTTTTATAACATGCATTATTATTCATACTCAAAGAACTTATATTTTCTGCATATAATGATGTCAATAGCATAGATAAAAATAAAGACAAACTAATAATTTTTTTAGAAAAAAACATTTTTAATCCTCTTTAATTTTTGGTAAATCACAACTAAAACTACCAATATTTGATACAATTCCATCTTTAAATTTAATTATAATATTTGTATATCTACCCTCTTGTGTATCTTCATTAATAATGCTTGATTCATATTTCCAAATCTCTTCATCATTAAATCTTTGTTTACTTGTTGGTTTTGATACTAAAATCTTTTGAACTTCTTTCTTTTTCATTCCTTTTTCAAGATTGAAACTAGCCTCATGAACATTTGGTAATTCTACTTTAGTAGAAGAACAACCTGTAAATAAAACAACACTAGCAAGAATTACCCCAAGTAATAATTTTCCCATTTTATCCCTTTTTTATTTTTTTTTGATAATAATATAATTAAATTAATTAAAAAAACATAAAAAATATTTTTATTTTGTTATTTGATGAATTGTTTCTATATCAATCTTAAAATAAGCCCTTATATACTACACTTGCACATAATATAAAGGGAATATAAATATATGAATAAAAACTTAGAATCTATCACGCCAGATAGACCAAATATCATAACTTCGCAAATTGAAGCAATTAGCTTCTATCGTAAAATGGATATCAAAGAAACAGTTAAAGAAATGATTGCAGGGAAATATGTAATTGTTGAAGAATTTTATAGTAATGGTTTACTTGTTTTAGGTGAACTAAAAAAGAGACTTTCATTTAAATACACAGATAAAAGTTTTCAAGGACAACGAGCATATAGAAGTGCTTTTAGAGAAGCATCTCATAGATTACTAATCAAAGTAAAAGAAAATAAATTAACTGTAAAAAAAGGTCCAAAAGTTGGTTGGTTAGAATTATTATATCCTGATGTTTCTGAGTTTTATGTATCTTTTCCTGAAGTTCAAGGAATGAATAGTTCATGGGAATGGTACAAAAAAGGTATTGAAATTAAGACTTTAGATATAACTTTAAAACCTTATTATAATACATACTTTCCAACAAGATTTGATCATTTAAAACTATTTGATAAATGGTTAAAAAAATATGATGGTTCAAAAGAAAAAGCTATTGAAATTGGAGTTGGTTCTGGTGTTTTATCATTTCAATTAATCCAAAATGGTTTTAACGATATTTTTGCAAGTGATACAAATAAAAATGCAATTATCGGTGTTTCACAAGAATGCGAAAGATTAGGATTTAAAGATAATATTACACTAAGTCAAGGTGATTTATTTGAAAATTGTGATGTAAAAGCAGATGTGATTGTATTTAATCCTCCTTGGATAAAAGCAAAACATAAACTTGAAGAAGGAATTGATAAAGCCATGTATTATGAAGATGGTTTATTTGATAGATTCTTTGAACAAGCTCAAAATCATCTTAAACCTGATGGAAAAATAGTAATGATATTTTCAAATCTTGCAGAAGTAATAGAAACACAAAGTGCTCATCCAATTATTGATGAACTAAGAAATAACGGTAGATTTAGAAAAGATTTACACCTTACAAGAGAAGTAAGAGCATCTTCAAGAAGAACAAAAAGAGAAGATAATAGAAAAAATGAAAAAGTTGAACTTTGGGTTTTAGCTGCTAAAACTAAAAAATAGTGAATATTAAAAAAGAGAAGTATTCTTCTCTTTTTTATTAGAACTACTTTAAATAAAAAGTATACTTCTTAAAATTAGATATCTTTACAGAGTTTACCTTTCTTAGCTTTTTTTTCTTTTTTGATATGAAAATCAACATCTTTTAGAATGTTTCTAGCATCAAATAATTCTTTTTTATGATAACCCGTATCTTTCCAAATATTAATAGCTTTTTCAATATATTCTTTGACTTTTTTACACTCTTTTAAATCTTGATAAATCAAAGATATATTATTGTAACTAGTTGCTAAATCAGGATGTTTATCTCCTAATATCTCTTCTGTTAATTTTAAAGATTTTTCTTGATATTCTAATGCTTTTTTTAATTCTCCCATAGCTTGGTAAATCATAGATATATTATTGTAATTTGTGGCTAATTCAGGATGTTTATCTCCTAATATCTCTTTTCTTAATTTTAAAGATTTTTCTTGATATTCTAATGCTTTTTGTAATTCTCCCATAGCTTGGTAAATCATAGATATATTATTGTAATTTGAAGCTAAATTAGGATGCTTATCTCCTAATATCTCTTCTGTTAATTTTAAAGATTTTTCTTGATATTCTAATGCTTTTTTTAATTCTC
>NZ_JBGUES010000101.1:0-8291 GCF_041821165.1 Poseidonibacter sp.
CACATCAGCTACAAAAAAACAAATAAATGCATATCCTCTTACTATATGGTTATGGCTTGAAAGTAAAAAACTTCCTGTGATTGCAATAAATGATGCAATTAAATCAATTGGTAATACTGTAAAATCAATATTTTTCATATTTGGTAAAACAATTTGTATTTGTAAAACAATAAAAATACTTAAAACTAAAGCTATTATTTTACTATCTCTTTTTTTATTTTTACTAAGTTTATAAATTCCTATTATTGCTGTAATAAAAAACAAAATCATTTGAATAATAACAGGCACTTTACCACTTAATGTAAAAAATGTTAATAATGCTAAATTAGCAATAAAAAAACAAATAAATCCTATATATAAAGGCCTTGTATCGTCTTTTGAACTCAAAGCCATTAAGTATGCTCCAAGTATTGAAAAAACTGCGCCAAAGGCTTCAAGTATTATCATAATATTCCTATAAAAGTTAAATTTATGAAATTATAATCAAATAAGTGAAAAAACTAATAAATATAATCTCTATTTGACTATAATTTCAAAAAATAAAAAGAAAGTTCCTATTGCAAGATTTTGAAGTAAGAGAAAAATGTTATAAATGTTATAGACCAAAATGTTCTTGTGTATGTAAATATACGATTAAACCAATAAAAACAAATACAAAATTTGTGATTTTAATGCATCCAAAAGAGTTTTCAAAAACAAAAAATGGAACAGGTCATATGACTAATAATTCTATTGAAAACTGTGAACTTCATATTGGTGTAGATTTTACAAATCATAAAAGAGTAAATGAACTTTTAAATGATGAAGAGTATGAAGCATATGTTTTATATCCAGGTGATGAAACAATAAAGTTAAATACTCAAAAACTCCCTACTTTTAAAAAGTCTTTAATTTTTATTATTGATTCTACTTGGCCATGTTCTAAAAAAATATTAAGATTAAGTTCCAATCTATCTAAATTAAAAAAAGTTAGTTTTGAGCATGATAAATCATCTCAATTTAAAATAAAAACTCAACCTAATCAATATTGTTTATCAACTATTGAATCAACACTTTGTGTTTTAGAACAACTAAATAAACATAAAATTGAAAATATAGATAAAACTTCTTTAGATAATTTTATAAATCCATTTACTCAAATGGTAGATTATCAAATAAACTACATAAGTAGTGAAGTTATGGAAGTTCGTTATAAAAAACCCTTTAAAAAATTTATTAAATAATTCTTAAAGAGTAAATAGTTATAGTTTTAAAAGCAGATATTGTTGTAATTTAAACTATAATGAGTTTGTATACAAGATTAAATTGAGGTGAGATATGAATAAAATTATATTAATAATATTAATTTTTACAAATATATTATTTGCATCTACTCATACAGATTTTAATAAAGATATTCAAACACAAAAACAAAATATATTTAAAACTCAAGCCCAAGAAATAGTACAATCATTAATTTTTCAAAAGAATACTTCTTATTTATTTTTAGATGATAAATCAATTAAAAGATATTATAAAACTTTTAATTATGAACTTATTTGGATAAATGAAAATGGTGTTAAAAATATTGCATTAGAACTTTTATCATCAATTCAAAATGACCCAGTTTTAAAACATCATTCAAACGAAGCTTTTAAATTAAATGAAGTTGTTGAACAATTAAGATTACTTGATAAATCAAATGAGAAATATATACAAAGTCTAAGTAAAATTGATTTTATGCTTACAGGTATATATGATAGATATATGAAATATTTATCAAATGGTTTTATTAATTGGGAATTATTTAAAGAACAAAGAAAAATATTTGATGAAGAAGAAGAAATAAAATCAAACTGGGAAAAATATACTTCTAGAAAAAACTATAAAAGACTCTTATTTAAAGCAATAAAAAGCAATGATTTATCAATAGCTTTTAATGCTGTAAATTATACTTATCCAAAAGCAGAAGAGTTATCAAAATCTATAATTAAATTTGAACAAATATCACAAAATGGTGGATATACAAAAGTACCAAAAATAAACTTTTTAAAAGAAGGTTCTGTTTCACCTATTGTTAAGATTCTAAGAAAAAGATTATTAGAAAGTGAAGATTTATTATCAAATAGTTGTGCAATTGATGATGAAAAACATAATGAAAATAGTTTAATAACAGAAGGTTCTTTAACAATTGAAAATAACTGTTTTAATACATTTGATGAGAATGTTCAAAAAGCTGTAATCTCTTTTCAAAAAAATCATGGATTAAAAGCAGATGGAATAGTAGGAAATATTACAAGAAGATATTTAAATATACCAATTGAAGAAAAAATAGAAAAAATGAGACTAAATATTGAAAGAATGAGATGGATGCCTAGAACATTAGGTGAAAAATATCTTTTAGTAAATATCCCTGAATATAAACTAAGAGTTTATGATAAAAATGAAGTAGCATTGGATATGAAAATTGTTGTAGGTGATAAAGAACACCCTACTGCAATATTTTCAAATAAAATGTCTTTTATTGTAATAAATCCTTATTGGAGAATTCCACAAAGTATTGTAAAAAAAGAGATTGTTCCAAAAATACTAGAAGATATTAATTATTTAAATGATAAAGGTATTTATATACATGAAAATTGGGAACTTGATTCTACAAAAATTAATGTTGAAAATATAGATTGGAAAATGTATGCTAAAACAATAGAAGAACAAGAACCTACTTTACCACTTAGATTTATACAAACACCTAGTGATATAAATCCACTAGGAAGAATGAAATTTATGTTTCCTAATAGATATGCTATTTATATACATGATACACCAGCAAAGCAATTTTTCCAATATGATAAAAGAGCTTATTCTCATGGATGCATTAGAGTTGAAGATTCAAAAAAATTATTAGAAATAATATCTCAAAAAGATACAAATATAAATTATGAAGAAGTATCTACAATATTAGCAGATACTCAAAGTAAAGATTTAAATTTAGAAAAGAAAATACCTGTTCATATGGTATATTTAACATCTTGGATAGATGAAGATGGAAAAGTACAATTTAGAGATGATATATATAACTATGATTCAATACAAAAGAAAATTCTATTTGATTAAATACATCTTCTCTTTTATATAGTTTATATCCGAAATTTTCAGTTGATGTTTTGGTGCTAATACTTTCATAAAAAATCTAACTTCTGCATTTGTAAAACCATCTAATTCTTTATCTTTTATAGTTACCTTATCTTCTTCTAATCTAATTCTTTTAAGTTTTCCATTTGTTTCTTTTAAATAATAAACAATATCTAATTGTGTTTGATTAACTTTTTCAATTGATACTATTACTCTATTTGTTCTTGCGATAAACTCGCATTCTGGATATAAAATAAGAAAATCATCAGATGAAACATAACCAATATAAAGTTTTGTAAATATATCAAAATATAAACCCAATTTTTTTGATGTAAAGAATTTTAAATCAACTGCATATTTTGGATTTGAACGTGATTTATTTAATATCCATTCTAATGTTGGGAAATATTGAAATTTATTATATTTTATTTTTAAAGTTTCTATATATTTTCTATGTCTACTTGGGATTAGAGTTGCTTTATTTTTAGTATTTTTTTTAGCAAAAATGATTTTTTCTATTAGTTCTTCATTATCTAAATCTTTTGTAACCCAAACAGTTGCATACTCTGGAAAGTTTTTAATTCCAACAGAACCTTCTGTTACAATGATTAAAGCACGTATAATTAAAGTAGGAAAAATCATTTTTAATAGTGCATATTTTTTAACTAATCTTTTATTTAAACTAGCTGTTTTTTTTGATGTACTCATTTCTACAAAATAAACAGAATCTTTTGTAAAAAATAAAGCATCAAATTCACTTATATCTTTATAAGCTGATTTATATACTATTTGAGCACTTCTATCTATTAGAAGCCCACTTTTTATGTATAAATTTTCTTTGTCCTGATATGGACCTTTTAAGACAAATCTAGTAATTAATTCTTCATTTAATGCATACTCTAATAGTAATTCATATACTACATTTTCATAAACTTCACCTCTAAAACTACTATAAGCAGAGATATAAGACATATCTTCTTTTGAGATATTGTTTCTAAATAATGAACGTAAGCTTTTACTATCATAAGAATAATGAAATAGATTGTTTTCTAGATTTTTGATATCTAAGTTTTTAATTTTTGGTGTAATTTTAAATTGATGCAATTTTCTTAAAGTACCTAAATACTTTTTCCCTTCTGTTTAAGTAGAATTATTATAGCCAAAAAATCGTTAATTGAGTTTAATTTATTATTTTTTTTAAATAATAATTTTTTTGATACAATGTCATATTTAAAACATAATAAAGGCTAAAAATGTCAAAAAGTATTTTAATTACAGGTTGTAGTTCAGGATTGGGTTTTGCTCTTGCTAATTTATATTTAGAAAAAAATTATAAAGTTTATGGAATAAGTAGAACAAAACCAAATATAGATAATAAAAACTTCTTTTTCAAATCTTTTGATTTAAATAATACTTCAAAAATAAAAAATGATTTAAACTCATTTATTACAAATATAAAAGAGATTGATACTGTATTTTTAAATGCTGGAATGCTAGGTGAAATAAAAACTTTAAAAGATTTAAGCTTAGATGAAATCAAAGAAGTAACACAAATAAATGTATATGCAAATAAAGAGTTACTAGATATCTTATCAGATATGAGTGTAAAAAACATTATAGCAATATCATCAGGTGCATCAAAAAATGGTTCTAAAGGATGGGGTGCTTACTCTTTATCAAAAGCAGGAATAAATATGCTAATTAATTTATACGCAAATGAGTTAGAAAATACCAAACTATTAGCAGTTGCACCAGGTGTAATAAAAACACCAATGACTGATTATATAAGATATGAAATAGATGATACAATTTTTACCTCAGCAAAAAGATTAAAAGAAGGTGAAATTCAAACAGCAAGCGATGCTGCTAAAAGATTAGATAATCTTGTGTCAAGAATAGATGAGTTTGAATCAGGTTCTTTTGTAGATGTGAGAAATGTTTAGTTTCTTACATCAATATTATTGTATGCATAATTCTGTTTCATCCTGACATTTATCTAATATTAATTCACTATTTATTTTATATTTCCATTCTTCATAAGTTTTAAAAGCCCAATTTTGTGTATCTTCTTTAAGCATATTAATATCTTTTAAAACAATTTTTTCAATTGTTTGATAATCATAGCCACACAGTGCTTTTTCTTCTTCAGAAATAGATTCTTCATTTATGCCAAAAATTGATTCTTCAAACTTCTTAAATTCTTTTATATCATTACAGTAGTTTTGCATTTCCCAATATGTCACTCCTATTACACTAGCAGTTCCTACAAATGGAATTGCACTAGTGGTTGCTTTTGCGAGTTTTTTCTTTGCTCTATTTAGTTTTTTCTGGAATAATTCTTTTTTTCGTTGAGAAATTTTATTTTTAATCTCTTTTTGTTTATTCGCTAATGTATTATTTTTTATTTTAAGATTCTTATTAACTGCTTTTAAATCTGATATTTGCGTATTAAGTTGCGCAAACTTATCATAAATAAAATTTGCTCCAAAACTAACAATGGCAAAAAATATTGAAATTATAATAACAGTTTTTTTCATAAATGAACTTTTCTTTTTTATTTTATAAAATAATGTTGAATTACTGGAATGGTAACATAAATTCATACATATAATTTAAAAGTATCTAAAGTTAGAATAACGAGTTCTCAAACGAGTATTTTCAAAAATCTAACTCTATTTGGAACAATATTACCGTTAGTAAAACTGCTCCAAAAGAAGCTCTTCAAAATTTTGTGTCCTATTTATTGTTGACACATCATTGTTACACAATAGTCATAAGTTATTTTATTGCCTTATAATTTATATATAAACTATATTATGAAAGTGATGTCATTTTATTATTCTAAATTTTCTCCATTAAAAACTCAATAAATTCATTGAAATCTTTAAATAAAACTTTTTTAAAAGAGTAATCAGCATAAGCAAAACTAACTATATTTTCATTATGACAATTTAGTGCAATATAATCCTCATCATTGATTTGACCAATAGGAATAAAACCATACTTAAGAGTATTTTCTGGAAATGTTTTGAATATATTTTCAATTGTATTTATTTCATTTATTCCAAAAACTGTATATTCATTAATTTGTATATCCATAAATTGTTTAGAACAAATATATTCTTTATAGTGTTCAGGTAGTGTAATTTTATAAGTGTCTTCAATTTTTAATATATCGTATTTATTTATAATTGATTCAACAGGATTCCACTCTTTCCACTCTTCATCTATATTTTGGATGATCATTGAGTTTGGTACATTTATGTCTTTAGTTAAACCTTTAGTTTTAATATCACTGTAATATTTATTAAAAAAATCATTAATTAGCATTTTAACTTCTCCCTGTTTGTTGTTTAATTAAATCAACCACTTCTTTTCCAAGTATCATATCATCAACGTGTAATAAAGAATGATTTTTTACACCATTATGTAACCCTTGAGGAACATAGGCTGCAATATTTGTATTATTTATATGGTGATGTTGAAGTTTTTGCCCTATAAAGGTAGTATGATTGGGATTAAATTTAAGCCATTGTTTATCTACAATTGGTGCCAAACCGTTTTGACATCTTTCTAAATTAAATTTACTTAATGTTTCGGAAAAATTTTCAGCGTATTGTTTTGCAAATTTACTACTATCACGTAAAAAACCTGCTGCATTTGTATTATCAAGATGAGAACCTAAATAAGGCATCTTTATAGTTCTTGTTATATCTACAACTTCGTCAATTTTGGCGAATAGTGGTTTACCAAAACCATCAACAAATTCATGTATTTTTAAATTATTAACGATACCTTTAGCTTCAAAACCAATTGTTTTTATCTTATCTACAGAATACCTAGCAATATCATCATACTGTTTTACAACTATTTCACCTGCCTTAGTTTCAGAAGCAGTTGTTAGTGCTTGACCCGATGTAGATACAAGTTTTTCAGCACCCTTTAAAGCTATTTTACTTACACCAGTAGCTGTTACAACTTCAACACCAAATTTAATACCATTTGCCCAAGCATCTGATGCACCATTATGAATAGCTATTTGTCTAGCTACTTCACCAGTAACTCCGGAAATTGCCCCTGTAAATGCTCCTGCTATTCCACCAGGTACTGCACCAACACCACCTCCAAAAGATCCAAAAGCTGCACCAACACCACCTCCCATAGCTGCACCAGATGAAGCACTTTTTCCAATAGATTCATAATCAAAAGATGGGGTCTTATCTCCTATTTCTTCATAAACTTGATTAGTCACATCTAGTGTATAGTTCAATATATCTTTTGAGAGTTTTTCGACTTCATCTGTAGCTAAATTTAGCTTTTCTACTCCCGTTTCAAATGTTTGTTTGAACAGTTCATCTCTTTTTTCAATCTGTTCTGGTGTTAGTAACGAATCAATCATATATTTTTGTGGTAATATAGCTGTTTCAATATTTTTTGTATAATTAAAATCTTCTAAAAGATCTTCAATATTATGTGTAAACTCTTTAGTTGAATCTTTAAAGTTCTCTACACTTTTATTTAAATTTAATCCATCCATTCTTTATTTTACCCTTTCATTATTTAGTTCTATTCTCAATGCTTCAATATGTTTTAATTGTTTTTCTTGTTCTAAGTTTGCAATGATAATATCCCTATAAATTATATTTAAAATAGCGTCACTTGCATTTATTAAATGTGAATTCAAGTAATTAAATATGTTCATTTTATTTTCTTCGTTGGAGAAAGATTTATAGTTATTAAATAACTTATTAGCTTTAAAAAGCTTATTTATTATATTTATTTTTTCACTTATATCTTTACTTTCAATATTGTTAATAAACTCAATTGCTTCTGCTTTTATTTTATTTTTCGATGACCACATACGATATATATCTTTATTACCATTAAAATGATTTAGCAACTCATCTAAGTCTTTAGTAATAACATTTTCGTTTTTTAAAGTAATAATTTTGACAATATTTGAAAAAATTTCCTTTTTATTTATATGAAAATCAGATTTAGTGTATTTATATTTTGAAGTTTGATTTTCAATTTTACTTTTTTGAATTTTGCACAGTATAGATTCTTCCCATCCATTTTGATAAACTACTGCTACTCCTTGTTCTAATTTTGGTATCTCATTAATTTGATCTTCATTTAATGTAGCCGATTTACCAATATCATTTCTATCTTCAAGTTCT
>NZ_JBGUES010000102.1:0-8238 GCF_041821165.1 Poseidonibacter sp.
AAGGTTTAGAGCTTCTTTTTGCCCTATTCTTCTTCTTTTTTATTTGCATTTTTTGCACTAATCCATTGTGACATATATTTTGTACTTGCCATTGAATGATGCCTTAACATTGAGCCTGTAAAATTATTTAATCTATGTTCTTCTAAATTTTCATTTATTTCTTCTATTTTAGAAATCAGATTTCTTCCTAAAGTTTCACTATTATATTTTGATTCTAATAATATAGAACAATTTTTTTGTTTTTCTTTCCATTTGTTTTCATCTTTATATAACTCAACTGCATTTTTTACAAATTCGCTAATATCATCTATTATTACGCCAGGCCATTGCTCTTTATCATACATACCTTCACTTCCAACAGAAGTAGTAATACTTGGAGTTTGCATAATCATTGCATCTAATAGTTTTCCTTTTATTCCTGCTCCAAACCTAATAGGTGCTAAACAAAGTTTTGATTCTTCAATTACTTCATAAGCATCTTTTGCCCACCCTTTTATTAAAAAACCCGTTTTGGGATTATTTAAAGCTGTTGCCTTTGGTGGTGGATATGAACCATATATATGAAGTTCTGCTTTTGGAAGTTCTTTTCTAATAAGTGGCCAAACCTTTTGTAAATATAAAACTACATCCCAGTTTGGTGCATGACGAAAGTTTCCTATTGTCATAAAATGTTCTCTTTGCTCAAAAGTTTTAGTCTCTTTTGGACATTTTTTTAAATCAACCATAAATGGTAAATGATGAAGTAAACTCTTATCTATTTTAAAAGTTTCTATTAAAAGATTCATTTCATAAGAAGATATGATTAAAGAAATATCACAACGTAAAATTGCTGATATTTCTCTTTTTGCTAAATCTGAAAATAAATCTGATTTATTCATATCTCTATTTGCTTTTAATGCTTGATGTCTTGCATTTCTTAAACATTGTAAATCTTCTGTATCTAATATTTTTAAAGCATTGGGGCAGTTTTTTTCTACTCTCCAAGCAAACTGCTCTTCCATCATAAAACGATCAAACATTACAATATCTGGATTGTACTCTTTAATATATTCATCAAATGTATCAGAATTTAATTCAATGGATTTACTTGAAATACCTTGCTCATCTAAATCAATCATATGTTCTGATATTGCACATGGTGTTGAAAATTCAACTTGCCAACCTTGAGATAAAAATAATCTCATAATTGACATAATATGAGTACCAGCTGCTGAAGAGTTTGGTTCTGGCCAAACATAACCTATTACTAATACTTTTTTCAAATATTCATCCATTTTTTTATTTGTTTACTTAATTCTTTTGGTTCTTCTAATGATATATTATGACTAGTTCCTTCTCTTGAAACTATTTTTATATTGTGTTCTGTACTTAATAACTTCTTTATTGATTCGTGATTTAAAAGTCTATCTTCTGTACTATAATAAAAATAAATTGGTAAGTCTAAATTAACTAAATCAAGAAATAAATCTAATCGATTAAATGTTGAAGTTAACTGTGATATAAAAGTCTCTTTTCCTAAATCCATAAACATATCTTGGATAGTTTTTATTAGGTCTTCATCATTTTGATTTTTCTTTTCTACTAATGATTGTGCTTTTTCATAAGTTAAGCCATTGAAACCATTTTTTTCAATAACTGCGAATTTTTCTTTTCTTCTTTCTATTTCAGCTTCATTTGAAGCCCCTGGAGTTGCTGCTAACATAAAAAGTTTATTTACTCTATTTGGATATGTAACAGCAAAATAAGAAGCAATATATCCACCAAGAGAAAAACCTAATATATTTACTTTTTCTTCTTTTATATAATCAAACAAGATATCAATAATCTCATCAAAATCTTCAGAGTGAGGAATAGGAACATGAATTAACTCATACTCATCTTCCAATAAAGGTATTAATCTTTTCCAAAGTCTTTCATCTGTCATAAGACCTGGAATTAAATATATTTTTTCTTTCATATTGCACCCTATAAAATATTTATTGATGTTTTATCAAAATTTTGATTAAAAAAGAATTTTATTTTATAGAATTACTACTTACTGATATGTTCTACCATTATGTTTAAGCCATCCACCAATATGTCTTCTGCTTGGGTCATGATGTGTCCAATGAACTACTCCACCTTTTTTATTCCATTCATATTCTCCATAAAACTCAACGCTATCACCTACTTTAATATCATTTATTCTTTTGGATAAATCAATATTATGAGCAATTAAAATAGTTAATTTTGATGGTAGTTTTAATATAAACCTTTGATGTTTACTTCCTTTTAAATCATCTCTTAAAAGTTTTACAACTTTTCCTACACCTTGAACTTGAACATCACTTTGGTGTTTTTTATATGCTTTTGATATTTCAGTATTGCTTGCAAATGCAAAATTTGTAATAAGACAAATAAATGTAAATACAATAAATAAATTCTTTTTCATTTTTTTCCTAATTTATAATTTTAATCTAATAGCCATTTTTTTGCATCTTCTAGGGATTCGAAATATTTCATAGAAGATGGCATAAAGCAATTTGATATTTTTTTAAAGTCCTTATTTGTTTTTTTGTTAATATTAACCTTACTGATTTTTTCTTTATAATTTAATATTGTATCTTTTTTTGATAAAATTTAAAAAAAATCTAGGAATTACTTTTGTTAAACACACGAAATCTTTTTGTAGCTACTTTTATAGCTATAATATCAACTTATCTTATGGTCTTTGGAGAAAATAAAACAATTGAAATGATAAAAGAACAATATCTTTTTTTATTGGCATTGCTTATCATTTCTCTTGCAGTAATATTTTTCAAATTTAAATTAAAAGATTATGAGCTTATTAATTTTAATAAAAACAACTCTTTTTCACTACAATCAACATTGGTATTTTTTCTAATATTTCAAGTTGTTGATTATATTATGGAAGATGGATTTATTGGAATGATTAGTCAATGGTTTTTATATTGGGTTATGGGACTTATTGCTTTATTGTTAATGGAAACTATTAACTACTACAAAAATTATCAGTTGATTTATAATAAAAATCAAAATATATAAAAAAGGGGAAATATATGAAAAAAATATTAATATTAAGTGCAAGTGTTTTTGTAGTTTTTTTACTTAGTGGGTGTGCAAATAATGTATATTATGCCAGTATGGAAAAAATTGGTTTTCATAAACGTGATATTATGGTTGATCGTGTTAAAAATGTTCAAGAATCACAAGAAGATGCGCAAGAAGAGTTTAAATCTGCTTTAGAACAGTTTGGAACATTAGTTCAAATTAAAGATAGTGATTTAAAATCAGCATATGAAAAATTCAATGATGAATATGAAGAAGTTTCTGATGCATCAGAAGAGTTAAGTAATAATATCAATAAACTTGAAAATGTATCTCTTGCTTTATTTGAAGAGTGGGAAAATGAACTTGCTTTATATAAGAATCAAAAACTTAAAGCTCAAAGTAAAAAAAACTTAGATGATACAAAATCAAAATATAGAAAAATGATGAAATCTATGAGAACTTCTGAAAAAAGTATGAAACCTATTTTAGATACATTTAGAGATAATGTTCTAATACTTAAGCACTCTTTAAATGCACAAGCTGTTGGTTCACTTCAAGGAAAGTTTGGTGAATTAAAAAAAGATATATCAACTTTAATATCTAAAATGAATCAATCTATTAAAGACTCTAATACATTTATAAAAGAGATGAATTAGTAAATACTCAAATAAAAAAACTATAATAAACTTATAGTTTTTTATTTGATTTTCTATATAGTTAAAAAACTATTTTTTACTAACCAATATACCACCAATTACAATAAGCGTAATACCTAAAAAAGTATAAATATCAGGAAGAGAATCTCCAAGCATAACTCCAAAACCAACAGCAAATGGAATACTTGAATATCCTACAACTCCAATAATACTAGCTTTACTTAAACTATATGCACGAGTTAAAAGCCATTGTGAAGCTGTTGAAAGTATTGCCATTAGAGCAATAAGTGACCATACAAAAAATTCTGTATGTATTTTAAATTGTGTATATGGAGTAAATAAGAAAAGTAATAATGGAATAATTACACCAATACCCATAAATGAAAGCATAATAACTCTTGCATCGTAAATATCTTTTATCTTTTTTATTGTTGCATATGCAGCTGCTGCAAAAAATCCACCTAATACACCTAAGATATGCTCAAATGATATTTCAATACCAAATGGTTTTATAATTAATACAACACCTAAAAAACCAATAATAAGAGCAAAAAAAGTATTTACAGAAATAGATTCTTTCATTAGAT
Organism: Poseidonibacter sp.; assembly: GCF_041821165.1. Lineage (NCBI taxonomy): Bacteria > Pseudomonadati > Campylobacterota > Epsilonproteobacteria > Campylobacterales > Arcobacteraceae > Poseidonibacter > Poseidonibacter sp. The sequence continues at coordinate 4,295 of NZ_JBGUES010000102.1, forward strand.
AATATGCAAGTATTGTTACAAAAAACGGTGATGTTTTATTTAAAATAATAGCTTCACCTAATGGTATTGTTGCTATTGTATAAAAAAACAATAACATAGCTAGTGTTCCAAATAAACCTCTTAGAAAAAGTAGATGTAATTTTGAAGAGTCAATTGAAACAGATACTTTTTTGAAACTATATAGAATAATCATAACACCTAAAAGGTTTCTATAAAATACAATTTCAATAGGGTCCATAGTTTCAGATAGTACTTTTGCTACTGCTCCACTTAGTGCAGCTATAAAAGCACTTAAAAGCATAAATAAAATACCTTTATCCATAGTTTTTAATTTTGATAATAATTTAAAATTTTGTAACATTTAATTCCTTTGTTGATGGAATTGTAGTTAAAATTTATAAAAAGTATTTTAAGAAACTGTTAAATATTTAAAAACATCTTTTCTTAATTAAGATTTTTCAGTAAACTTTTTTCTTCTGCTAATGAAAGATAACGCCATTTACCACTTTCAATATTTAATTTTAGACTTCCTATACTAATTCTGCTTAAGCTTAAAACCTTTAATGGTGTTCCAAATTTCGGGTCTTTTAATGCTCCAAAAAGTCGTCTAATATGTCGATTTTTTCCTTCATCGATTTGTATTCTAAGTTTTGTCTTAGCCCCACCCTTACCTATTTTTTCAACTTTCAAAGCTTTTAATAAACCATGAGGACTTTGAACACCTTTTAAAGCCTCAACTATATGTTCATCGGTTACATATCCCCTAACCCAAATTTCATAGATTTTAATACAATTGCCCGGTTTTGTTAAAACATTTCCAACTTTTCCATCTCTTGTAAATAATAAAAGACCTTTTGATTCTAAATCAAGCCTTCCAATTGGCATCCATTCATCATCAAAAGCCCAAGAGGGTAAAAGATTATAAACTGTTTTTCGTCCTAGTTCATCTGAACGTGTGACAATATATCCCTTTGGTTTATTAAGTGCCAATAGTTTTTTTGAATCATTTGGATTATCAGTCATTAGGTTATTCCTTAGGTATTTTTTGTCAGTGTTTAGCTTGTAGAAATAGAGAGTATAATTATATTTATTTTTATGATTTATTCATCTAATGTTTGGATTCTATCATAAGAATCTTCATTAGAACAAAGGTGAGTATTGATTTATTTTATTGATTAAAAGTTTAGTTAAGAGAATTTATAAATTTTCTTGTTTGTGGATTTTTAATCTTTTTTGTATTTGTATCAGAAAAAATAGTTTTTAGTTCTGTTATTGTAAATATTTTTTTTAATATATCTAAAGGTACATCTTTTAAAACCTTATCTTTTACTGTTTCAAAGGAAAGAGGAAACTCACTATCATTTTTACTTATTAGAATATTGTAAACATCAGAAGCATTCATATTGTAATCTGAACATATATTTTCTAAGTGATGAATATATTCGTTTTTATTAGTTTGCATATTTTATAAAACTTCTAATTCAAAAGGCTCAATATGAGCATTATATTGTTTGAAATTATTTATAAAATGTAAGTAGTGTTCACTTTCATAGTGTTTATTTAATGCTTCTTCATTTTTCCATGAATCAATTACAATAAATTCAACAGGATTATTTTTTGTTTGAAAAACCTCATACATTAAACAGCCCTCTTCTTCTTTAGAATCTTTAATAGTTGATTTTAGTAATGCTTTTAGTTCTTCAATGCAATCGCGTTTTGCTAAAAATATTATTTGTCTTGTTATTGTCATAATTATCACTTTTGTTAGTATTTTTGGTATTTTAGTAATTAGTAGCTTTATTTTTAATCAATGCATGAAAAAAGGGAAAGATATTTTCTCTTTTTTTCTGAAAAAATTTATTATGAAAAATAAATATTTCCTGCAACCGCTATAATTGTTAATACCTTTAGTATTAAAATCTGTGCAATTTGACTTTGTTTTATTTTATCTATCAATATTTATCCTTCTAGCTTTATTTTAAATCAATAATTGACATTTATTATTGCAAAAGATATACTCAAAAAATACACTTTAAATATAAAATCAAGAATAGATTTACAAAATTTTAACTAAAAAAGATTAACGGATAAATACAAAATGAAAAAAAATACAAAACAAAATATAGATACACTTCAAGAACTTGCAACTTTAAGTGATTACTCATTTATAAACAAACTAGCTAGTGACCCTGATGCAAAATTTAATGAAGATAATAAATCACCAAGAGAGGTTTTTTCTGGACATTATGTACCAGTAAAACCAACACCTATTAAAGAGCCAATATATATTTCTCGTAGTGAAATTTTTTTTAAAGAGTTAGGCTTTAGCAAAAAATTAATAGAGTCAGATGAATTTAAGAAAATGTTTTCTGGTGATATGTCTAATATCTCAAAACCTATGAAAGATATTGGTTGGGCTACTGGATATGCACTATCTATTTATGGTCGTGAATATTATGCTCAATGTCCTTTTCAAACAGGAAATGGATATGGAGATGGTAGAGCAATCTCAATTCTTGAAGCTGTTATAAATGGTAAAAGATGGGAATTTCAACTAAAAGGTGCAGGAAGAACACCATATTGTAGAGGTGCTGATGGGCGTGCAGTTTTAAGGTCAAGTGTTAGAGAATTTTTAGCTCAAGAGCATATGCACTCACTTGGTATTCCTAGTTCAAGGTCTTTAAGTCTATTTACTTCAAAAAAAGAGCAAGTAAATAGACCTTGGTTTAGAGATAATTCTTATTCAAAAGACCCTGAACTTATGATTGAAGAAGATGTTGCAATCTCAACAAGGGTTGCACCTTCGTTTATACGTGTTGGACAAGTTGAACTTTTTGCTAGACGTGCTAGAAAAAATGAACATCCAAATGCTTTAAAAGAGTTAGAAAAGATTGTATTACATTTGATTGATAGAGAGTATAGCGAATTAATCAAACAAGATTTATCTTTAGAAGAAAAACTAATTTTACTAGCAAATGAGTTTCAAAATCGTCTTACAACTTTAATAGCTAAGTGGATACGTGTAGGATTTTGTCAAGGTAACTTTAATAGTGATAATTGTGCAGCAGGAGGTTTTACACTTGATTATGGACCATTTGGTTTTATTGATATGTTTGACCCTAAGTTTCAACCTTGGACGGGTGGAGGAATGCACTTTTCATTTTTTAATCAACCAGTTGCTTCTGAAAAAAACTTTTTATCATTTTGTAGTTCTTTAAAACCATTACTTAAGTCAAATGAAAAGGCTTTAGAAGAACTAGAAAAAATCGAAAATAATTTTCCTAAAGTTATGCAATCAAAAATGCAAAATATGTGGGCTAAAAAACTTGGAATTGATAAGTTTGATTTTGAGTTATTTGATGAACTTATTCATCTTATGATAGAAACAAAAGTTGACTATACTATATTTTTTAGAGAACTCTCGTACATTCCAAATAATATCAATCAACTTGAAAAAAGTTTTTATAATGATTCTAAAAATGAAGTTATTAAAACAAAATGGAATAATTGGCTTGAAAAATGGAAATCATGTATAAATGTAAATGATGATAAAGATAAACAAAAACTTTCAACTCAAATGAAACTAACAAATCCAAAATATACTCTAAGAGAATGGCATCTAGTTTGGGCATATCAAGAAGCACAAAATGGAAACTATCAACCTGTAAAAGAGTTACAAAAAATAATGACAAATCCATATGATGAACAAACGAAAGAAATAGAAGAAAAATATTATATTAAAAAACCTTCAGATTTTTTTGGAATAGCTGGAATATCTCATGTTAGTTGTTCTTCTTAGGGAAGGTTTAAAATTGTTTTTTGAGATTGAGAATCTTCTTTTTCTTCATGATTGAAGTAAAATATAATGCGATGATATTAAGTTCAAATTCGAATTATACTTAGCTTTTTTCTTATAGTATTCTATAATCTTTTGATGTACTTTT
>NZ_JBGUES010000103.1:0-8191 GCF_041821165.1 Poseidonibacter sp.
AGGAATTTCTGATAATGAATCAACTGACATATCTGCAATTCCATTATCAAATAAAAATTCTTGCTCTATTCCATCTTTAGGCAATAAAAATTTCATTTTTTGTGTTAATAAATTATTTTTTATTATTTTTTCATCATCAATTAAATAAATATCTTTAGGATTTTTTTGTATAGCATTTTTTAGGTCTTCAAGTTCAGACAAATCTTGAATCTTGCTATCCCCTAATTTAAATTTAATATTGGCATGTTCTAAAGTTTCGTGTATTTCTTTTTTAAAACTATTATTCCCATAAATATAGATATTCAAACTAGAACCCTGTAGTGATTTTATTATATTGATTATACCCTTTTTTATTAAATTTACGATAAAATAATATAAATTTAGAATAAGGTACCATATTGAGATATATTTTTTTAATGATTATTTGCTTTTCTTCTATGTACTCTCAAACAATAAAGGACATCTCAAATATTATTGGAATTAGAGATAACCAATTAATTGGCTATGGCTTAGTTGTAGGACTTGCAGGAACTGGTGACAAATCAAAGTTTACAATGCAATCTTTACAAAACTTACTTAGAAATTCATATATTAAAATTCCAGCTGGTTCAATTAATTCAAAAAATATTGCTGCTGTAATGGTTACTGCGAAACTTCCTCCTTTTTCAAGACAAGGTGATAAAATTAAAATCAAAGTTTCAACAATTGGTGATTCAAAATCAGTTGATCATGGTGAACTTTTAATAACTCAACTAAAAGGTGTTGATGGAAAAGTTTATGCTTTAGCTCAAGGAACAATTGTTGCAAATACAAATAATACTACAACTGGTTTTATTTATGAGGGTGCAACTGTTGAAAATGAGATTGATTATAATTTAAGAGATGAGGATTCAATAACACTGAGTTTATATAAAAGTTCTGCAAAAAATGCAGATATAATTGAAACAAAAATTAATAATAAATTTGGCAAAAGATTAGCAGTTGCCTATGATACAAGAACTATTGATGTGAAAAAACCAAAAGAGATTTCAATGGTTAAATTTATTTCAATGGTTGAAAGTATTCCTTTAGATTCAAGTTTCAAGAAGAAAATTATTATTGATATTAATAGAGAGTCAATAATTGCAGGTGCTGATATCAAAATATCACCTGTTACAATTGCTAGGGATTCTTTTACAATTAGGATTAAACAATCTCCATTAAACGACACGCAATGGAAAGATCCTAAACTAAATAAAGGTAAAGATATAGGTGATGATGTAAAAATTGCTGATGCACAAGCAGTTGACATTGATAATGCAATGATTAATACAAAAGCAGAACCTACTGTTTCTGATCTAGTGAGATCAATGAAAGTAATGAAATTACCAATGAGTGAGATTATTGATACCCTAAAAATGATAAAAGAAATGGGTGCAATTGATGTTGATTTTGAGATAAGAGGATAGAATGGCTGAATTTTTAAGTCAAGATGAAATTGATGCACTCTTAGATATTGCCGAACAAGGTGAAGATATTGATGAATCACCTACGGAAAAGATAGTTTCAAAAGAGAAAAACTACTCTATTTATGATTTTAAAAAACCTAATAGAATTTCTGCTGAACAATTTAAAGCATTTTCAGCAATGCATGATAAAATGCTAAGAGATTTTATTACTGATTTATCATCAATGTTAAGAAAAATTGTAGATGTAAAACTTTATTCAATTGAACAAATGACTTATGGAGAGTTTATTCTTTCTATTCCTCAAATTACTTCATTAAATACACTCTCTATTAAACCTATGGAAGGACGAATTGTAATTGAGTGCAACCCTGGTATTTCGCATAAGATTATTGCTGAATTATTAGGTTCAGGTGCAGTAAATACAAATGATAATCTTGATAGAGAATTAACAGAAATTGAAATTGAAATATTTGATCATTTTTATAAAATGTTTGTAAAAAATTTATATAGAACATGGGATGATATTTCAACACTAAATTTTAAAATAGAATCAAGAGATACAAATGCAAATGCTATTCAAATTATTTCTGATCATGAGATTGTTTTATTAGTTGTACTTGAAATTACAATTGATGAAGAATCAGGCTTTTTATCAATTTGTTATCCAATTTCTTATATTGAACCTTTATTAAATAAAATTGTTGAAAAAGTTTTTTCAGAAGGTAAAAATAGAAAATCAAGTAGAAAAAGAGATATTACAGCTTTAATTTCAGGTGCTAAAATGAAAGTTGATTCTATTATGGCAGAGGCTGAATTAACAGTTGAAGAGATATTAAATTTAAAAGAAGATGATGTTATTTTATTTAATAAAAATGCAACTTCTTCATCTGCAAAAGTTTATATTAATAAAAAAGAGAAGTTTTTAAGTATCTCTGGTATTTCAAATAATAGAAAAGCAATACAAATACAAACAAATCTTGATAAAGAGAAAATGGAAACTCTTGATATTTTAAGAGTGATGAGAGAAGAAAGATTAATAAAATCAAAAGAAGCCGCTGAAAACATCAAAAGACTTCTAGAGCAAAGAGGAACATAATTCCTCTTTATTTTAAGCTATACTCCAAGCAATTGTTTCACCTGCGTACATAGGAACTACATTTTCATCTTTATATTCATAAATAGATGGTACTTCAAAATCTTTTTTAACTAATTTAATAGTTTTTTTAACTGGTTTTAAACCATAAAAATTTTGTGCATTTAAAGAAACAAATGCATTTAAGTTATCTAAACTTTGATACTTATCAAATAATTCAGTTAGTACTTGTAAAGCAATTGGTGATGTAAATACACCAGCAGCACAACCACAACACTCTTTTTTATGTTTTGGATGAGGAGCTGAATCACTTCCAAACATTAATTTAGGATGACCTTTTAATGCTGTATTTAATAAAGCAGTTCTATCTTCAGGTCTTTTTGCGATTGGCTTACAAAATAAGTGAGGTTGTAATGCTCCACCTGCTACATCATCAAGCGTGATTAATAAGTGATGTAAAGTAACTGTTGCATATAAGTTATCATATTTATCAAGTAAATCAATAGCATCTTTTGTAGTAATATGCTCCATAATAATCTTTAAATCAGGAAAAGCAGAAGCAATTGATTCATAAATTGGCATAAACTCTTTTTCTCTATCCATTACAAAACCATTAGTTTCACCATGAATACATAAAGGGATTCCAAGCTTACTCATAGCCTCTAATGTTGGTCTTAAAACCTCAACATCCATTGAAGAAACACCAGTTTGAGAATTTGTAGTAATACCTGCTGGATATAATTTTATTCCAATAATATCATCTTTTACATCTTTTAAAAAATCATACGAATAAGTAGTTTGAAAAAACAAAGTTACATAAGGTTCAAAATCATCACCACTACATGCTTCTTTTATTCTTTGTTTATAACCTAATAATGCTTCTTTAGTTGTAACAGGAGGCACAAGGTTTGGCATTATTAGTGCACCTGAAAAAGTATTTGATGTTAAAGGTCCTACAAGTTTAAGCATATCACCATCACGTAAGTGAAGGTGCATATCTAAAGGTTCGTTTATCTCAAATGTATTAACAATACTCATCTAGATTGCTTCCTCATCTTCTTCACCTGTTCTAATTCTTACAATCTTTTCAATTGAAGATACAAAAATTTTACCATCACCAATTTTACCAGTTTTTGCAGATTCAATAATAAGATTAATAGTAGAATCCACGTCTTCATCTGAAACAATAAGTTCTAACTTAATTTTAGGAAGAAAATCTACAACATATTCAGCACCTCTATAAAGTTCACTATGTCCTTGTTGTCTTCCATAACCTTTTACATCAGATACAGTCATACCAGTAATTCCAGCCTCTGTTAAAGCATCTTTTACATCTTCAAGTTTAAATGGTTTTATTACAGCTTCAATTTTTTTCAATTTAAATCCTTTTTTTATTGTTTCTATTTTATCAAAATTATTTATAATTTGTATTAAAATGCACGTTTGAATTCTGGGTATGCTTCAAGACCACACTCTTCTACGTCTAAACCTTGCATTTCTTCATCATTTTCTGCTCTTAATGGCATAATTTTATTTATAATAAATAACACAATATATGATGAAACAAAAGCAAATACTGCAACTACTAAAATTCCTTTTAATTGTCCTAATAATGTAATATCGCTTCCATTACTTGCAAATAAACCAACTGCAATTGTTCCCCAAATACCATTTAATAAATGTACAGATAAAGCCCCTACTGGATCATCAAGTCGTAATCTATCAAAGAAAGATACACCAAATACTACAAGAGCTCCACCAATAGCTCCAATTAAAATAGGAGTATAAATATCATATAAATCAGGCCCTGCTGTTACAGCAACTAATCCACCTAAAGCACCATTTAAAATCATTGTTAAATCAAGTTTTTTATATTTAATATACATAATTACAGCAACAGTAATTGCACCCATTAAACCAGCTGTATTTGTATTCATAATAGTTAAAGCAACTGCATCTGCATTTTCTTTACTTGCTATTGAACCAACTGAACCACCATTAAATCCAAACCAACCAATCCATAATAAAAATGCACCTAATGTTACTAATGGAATATTTGAAGCAGGAATAACTCTAATTCCACCAGTTTTAGAATATCTTCCTTTTCTTGCACCAATTATCATAATTGCTGCTAATAATGCCCATCCACCAGTACTATGAATTACAGTTGAACCAGCAAGATCATACATTGATAATTCTAAAAAAGTATCTTTTAGGAAGTTTAATCCCCATGTTACATTTACAACTATTGGATATAAAACAGAAGCCATTATAATAGTAAAAAATGCAAGAGGAATAATTTTTGCTCTTTCACTTACCCCACCTGACATAATATTTACAACTTTTCCTACAAATGCCATTTGGAATAAAAAAGCTGCATATTTACTCATACTATCATTTGCTAATTCACCAAATGCAAATGAATATCCAATAAGTAAAAATGATAATGATGCAACTGCATAAATCAAAGTATTGATTGTAAGAACTGCAGTAACATTTTTTGTTCTAACAATTCCTGCTTCTAACATAGCAAAACCTGGAACCATAAATATGATTAGTGTCATTGCAAAGATTGCGTATAGTGTGTCTATTACGTAAGAGATTGATTCTGTACCCATAAATTATCCTTGTAAATTTTTATTTTACAATTATATAGGTACAGAAAATATTTTTTTGTAGATTTTTGTATATTAAATATACAATTTGAGAAATTTAATCCCAAATTGTATTTTTTTAGATAGCTTCGCTACCTCTTTCTTCTGTTCTAATTCTAACAACTTCATCTAAAGATGATACAAATATTTTACCATCTCCGATTTTTCCAGTTTTTGCTGAGTTTACAATTGCATTTATTGCAATGTCAACCATATCTTCATTTACTACTAAATCGATTTTGATTTTTGGTAAAAAATCAACTACATATTCAGCACCTCTATAAAGTTCACTATGGCCTTGTTGTCTACCATAACCTTTCACATCATATACACTCATACCTGTAATTCCAGCTTCAACTAAAGCTTCTTTTACATCTTCTAATTTAAAAGGTTTTATAATTACTTCTATTTTTTTCATATTTATCCTTTTACCTATGCTCTTTTAAATTCTGGATAAGCTTCTAATCCAGTTTCATGAATATCAAGACCATTTATTTCAGTCTCTTCATCAACTCTTAATCCAAAAATTAAATCTAATATTTTCCAAACAATGTAAGATGAAATAAATACAAATGCACCAATAACAACAATACCTTTTAATTGAGCTAGTACTGTAACTTCTGGATTAAAGATACCAACAGCTAATGTTCCCCAAATACCTGCAACTAAGTGAACAGATAAAGCACCAACTGGATCATCAATTCTAAGTTTATCCCATAAAGGAATAGCAAATACAACTAATGCACCACCAACGATACCTTCAATAAATGAAATAAGCATACCTAAATCAGGTCCTGCTGTTACAGAAACAAGTCCTGCTAAAGCACCATTTAAAACCATAGTTAAATCAACTTTTTTGTAAATTAGTTGAGTTAAAATAGCAGCCATTAAAGCACCAGCACAAGCAGCCATATTTGTATCAGCAATTACCATTGCAATTCCATCAATATCAGCTTTAGATCCAAGTGCTAATTGAGAACCACCATTAAATCCAAACCATCCCATCCATAAAATAAATGTACCTAAAGTTGCTAAAGTAAGGTTTGAACCAGGAATTGGTCTTACTTCACCATTTTTACCATATTTACCTTTTCTAGCTCCTAAGATAAGAACACCAGCTAAAGCAGCCCATCCACCAACACTATGAACAATAGTTGAACCAGCGAAGTCACTAAACCCAGCAATTACACCACCAAGCTCAGTTCCACCCCATGTCCAGTGTCCTTGAATTGGATAAATCACACCTGATAAAACAACAACAAAAATTAAGAATGGCCATAACTTCATTCTTTCAGCAATAGTTCCAGAAATTACAGAAGCTGCAGTTGCTACAAACACTACTTGGAAGAAGAAATCAGCCATTACAGGATAACCCATAGCTTCATTTGTTTTTCCACTTAACATTGCACCACTTCCAATAAATGCACTACCATCACCATACATAAAGTTGTATCCAACAAAATAGAACATAATACAAGAAATTGCAAATAATGCTATATTTTTTGTTAATACCGTAGCATTATTTTTTGTTCTTGTTAAACCAGCTTCTAACATAGCAAACCCTGCTGCCATCCACATTACTAGGATTCCTGCGAAAACGAATAGGAAACCATCTAATATATATTTTACATCTGCAAAATTTTCCATAAGACCCCTTTGTCAATTTATATACGAATATTATAAAACATATTAATTATTTTGTAAACACTTTATTGTATATTAAATATACAATTATGACTGTTATTTTATTTATGCTCTAAAACTAAATCTAAACAAAGAATATAGTTAATATTATTCTTTGTAAACTTCTTTGCAAATGTTTTGCAAATACTTCCTGTTGCATAAGATATATACTTATTACTTAAGAATATTCCTTTTTTTGATTCAAGTGTTATGTAGTAGTAATCTTTTAAATAATGTTCTTCGCCTTCTTTACTTGGCCTAAAGTGAACATTTAAATCACCTAAGATAAATGTATCATGAATTTGTTTGGAGCTTTGTTCATCTATTATATATATAGCTTCTATTTTTTTATTTAATAGTAATTCATTTTTTATAACTTCATTACAATCATTTATATCAGTGATTTTATCTATTAAGATTTTTGATAATAAATCATGTTCTTCTATACCTTTTCTTTTATTTTTAATTGTATTAATAGTATTTGTTCTAAAAATATTTCCTATTTCTACAATTTTTGAAATAATATATGAATTTTTAATATCATCAATTTGCGCTTGCGGTTTACTAAAGTAATATCCTTGATAGATATTTATTCCCATTTTCATTGCAATTAAAACAGTTTGTTGTTCTTCAACACCTTCTGCTAATACTCTAATACCTATATTGTGGCACATTTTTGATATTGCTTTTACTATCTCTTTATTAACTTGATTATTTTCAATATTATTAAATAAAGATTTATCAATTTTTATAATATTAGGTTTAATTAAATTAATCCTATCAAAAGTAGAGCTACCTGTACCAAAATCATCTAATGCAATTGAAAAACCAAGGTTTTTATAAAACTGTGAAAACTTCTTTAGAGATTCTGTATTTGTAATTTCATCCTCTTTTATTTCAAGCACAAAATTTATAAATGGTATTTCTAGTTCTTTTATTGTTTGAACAAATTTACTATTTTTTTCAATAAAACCTGTATTATTTATTAGTGTTGATTCAAAATTTAAAAAAAGAATAAAATTATTATCTTTTTTATAATATTCACTAAATTTTTTTATAGCTTTATTTCTAGTCATTACATCAAGTTCAAAACTAAGATTTTCTTTTTTTGCTAATTCAAATAATTTATCAGGAGGAATTATTTCTCCTTTATAGGTACATCTTGTTAAAGCTTCGAAGCCATAAACTTTTTTTGTACGTATAGATACAATTGGTTGAAAATATATTTCAATTAATTCATCATTTATAATATTTTTTATCATAATACACTTCTCCATTAGAATAAAAATTATATCTTTTTGAAAAAAATCAAG
>NZ_JBGUES010000104.1:0-8187 GCF_041821165.1 Poseidonibacter sp.
CTTGATATTAATAGTACAATTGATTTAGAAAATGACTACACATACAATTATAATTTAAATAAGTTATATGATAATTTTAATAAAGAAGTATCTCTTACAAAAATCGAAAATGCACTATTAGAATTATTACTAAAAAATAAGGGTAAAATTGTTAAAATTGAAACAATTGCTGAGGTAATTTGGAAAGATAAAGAGATGACTAGATTTACTTTAAGAAATAAAATAAAATCAATTAGAGATAAAACTTTTTATGAATTAATTGTAAATCATTCAAATATTGGATATTGTATTAACTAATAAATTATTTTAAAGGAGTTTACATGAAAAAGCAATTTATAGCCCATCGAGGATTATATGAAGGTTTTGTAACTCCTGAAAATTCAATACTTGCATTTACAAAAGCAATAAAACATAACTACGCAATTGAACTAGATTTAAGAATTACAAAAGATAAAAAAATTGTAGTTTTTCATGATAAAAATCTTTTTCGAATGTGTGGTATAGATAAAAAACTTAAACACTTAAACTCAAAAGACCTAAAAAACGTATTTTTATATGATACAAAAGAACAAATCCCTTTTTTTAATGACGTTTTAACACTTGTAGATGGACAAGTTCCTCTTATTATAGAAATTAAAAATGAGTCAAAAGTAGGGGGATTTGAAAAAAATCTAGCAGAACTTTTAGATAATTATAATGGTGAATTTTCTATTTGCTCATTTAATGAAGAAGTTGTCCATTGGTTTAAAGAACATAGAAGAAATTTTAAAAGAGGTTTGATTTTTAGTAATCATAAAAAATCTCATATTGATTTATATAAATTAGATTTTTTATATAAGTTTTTAAAAGCTAGTCCAGATTATATATCATTAGATTATAAACTACGTAATACTTTAATTGTAGATTTTTGTAAAAGATTAAATATACCTATATTTTCATGGACTATAAATAGTATGAAAAAATACAACAAAGGAAAAATAATTTTTGATAATCTTATATTTGAAAACATAAGATTATAATTTAAAATTATTATTTATATTTATCTTGCATTTTTTTTGTTAAAAGTGCTAGAAGTACTACTACAACTGCAATTATTGAAAATGAGATTATTTCGTTTTGTAGGTTTTGCATATTAGTCTGTATACCTATCTCTAATTGCTTTAAACTTATCTAAATTATCAAAAAATAAATCTATTAATACAGGATCAAAATGCTTAGCTTTTTGATCTTTTAAAAGCTGGAAAATCTTTTCATCTTCCCATGCTTCTTTATAACATCTATGACTTCCTAGTGCATCAAATACATCTGCAATAGCAGTGATTCTTCCGTAGATATGAATATCTTCGCCTTTTATATTTCTAGGATATCCGCTTCCATCCCATTTTTCATGATGGTCTCTTGCAACTATTCCTGCTGCTTGAAGTACTTCTCTTTTAGAATTTTTCAAAATATCATAACCAATAGTTGAATGAGTACGCATAACTTCCCACTCTTCATCAGTAAGTTTTCCAGGTTTATTTAAAATAGAATCAGGAATACCAACTTTTCCAATATCATGCATTGGACTTGCTGTAAATAATATTTCTGCTTGTTTATCATCTAAACCATATAGTTGTCCTAATAGTTTTGAGTATTCAGCAACTCTTTTTACATGGTTTCCTGTTTCATTACTTCTACTTTCTCCAATTTCACCCATTTTATAGATTATCTCTCTTTGAGTTTCTTCCATTTCTTGGTGAAGTTCAACAATTTCTGTAATATCTTGTCTAATACTCATATATTCTAATATTTCACCTTTTAGGTTAATAATAGGAACAACAGTAGCTAAGAAATAATGGATTTTACCATCTTTAAATATATTTCTTATTTGACCTTTCCATACTTTTTTATCTTGTAAAGATTCAATTATCTCATCAATATAAGAGGTTTTAATAGTTGAATCTGTTTTTATATAACTATATGGTTTTCCAATAAGTTCCTCTTCTGTATACCCACTAATTTCATAAAATAAATCATTTGCATAAGTAATGATTTTATCTGTATTAGCTCTTAGAATAATACTACTTTGATCCATTGCTTTTTCATAAAGCTTTGAAAGATTCATTACTTCATTAAAGTTACCTTGCGTAATATCATATTGTTTTTTTAGATGCTCTTTCATTTGTTCTATTTCTGTTACATCTGTTCTTATACCAATATATTCAAGTACGTTATTGTCTTTATCTAAAATAGGATTGATAATAGTTTGTACCCAATAATCACTACCATCTTTTTTTCTATTTTTTATTTTTCCCATCCAAGGTTTTTTTGAATCTTTTATACAATGCCACATTTCTTTAAATACAGAAGAGTCCATATCTGGATGTCTTACAATATTATGTGGGTTTCCTAATAATTCTTCTTTTGAATACCCAGAAATTTCACAAAAAGCTTCATTTACATAAGTTATAATTCCTTTTGCATCTGCTTTTGAAACAATTGAACTTCTATCAACTGTATTTTTATACTGTTCTAAAAGTTGTGTATTTTTTTTATTTTCTGTAGTTTGTATAATAAGTTTAGTCCAAAAAGATATTTTAAGTAAGAATTTTTTTGGTTCAATAGGTTTAGTAATATAATCAGATGCACCTAAATCTATACCTTTTTGAATATAATCAGCACTATCATCAGCACTAAAAAAGATAATATGACTATCTTTATTTTTTTTATCTTCACAAATTTTTTCTGTAAGTTCAAAGCCATTCATATTAGGCATATTTATATCAAGTAATATAATATGAAAAGGTGTATTTTTTTCATTAATAATATCTAAAGCACTTTTTGCATTTGTGGCAATTGAGATATTATAGTTTTCATCTAGTAAATTTGCAACCGTATGTATATTTATAGGTTCATCATCAACAATTAATATATCTACAGTTTTTAAATTCATAAAATAAGCACCTTTGATTTTTTTTTATTATTATAGTGAAATTTTCTTAAATGATAATCTTTCAATCTTATAATGGTAAAAATAATAAATAATTTAATGAACAATAGTAAATAGTTTATAAATATTAATAATGTTTTTAGTGTTTTAACACTACTATTGTCGCCTAGAAACTAAACTATAGTTTTGTAGGAAAGAAGAAAAACATGCTCAAAATTAGTTCTGATAAAAAATTATATTTAACTTTTTTAATATATTCATTTATAATAATTTTTTCATTTATAATAGTTAATAAATTACTTTTTGGTTCAAAACATCAAGAAATCTTAATGCACAATGCTAAAAATGAGTTTATGAGTAAAGAACTGATTTTGCAAGACTTTTTAGGTGAATCTAAAAATCAACTTTTTTCAATTTATAGCTCTTCATTATTTAAAGAGTATATGAAAAATGAAGATATTCAAACAATAAAACCTCTTTTTACTGCAATTGCTAAGAGTTCACATCTAATAATGCAAATAAGATATATAAACCAAGATGGCCAAGAGTTACTTAGATTAGATAGAAAAGATATAAACTCAGAACCTTTTGAAGTTAAAGATAATAAATTACAAAATAAATCTACAAGATACTATTTTAAAGATTCTAAAAATAAAGAGCTTGAAAAAGTTTGGTTCTCAAAGCTTGATTTAAATTTTGAAAACAATAAAGTTCAAACTCCATATAATCCAACAATAAGAGCTATTCTTCCAATTAAAAAAGATGATAAATTTTCAGGAATTATTATCATTAATTATTTTATGCAACACTTCACAGAAATCTTTGATAAAACAGAAATTTATAATCTATCTTTAATTGATTCTAATGGTTTTTATTTAAAACATTATAAAAAAGAAAAAGATTGGGGTTTTTATAAAGATGAAAAATATAATATTAAAAATGAATTACCAAATAAAGCAAATAATATATTAAATTCAAAAATTTATAAAGATGAAGAAATCTATTCAAGAAAATTAGATGTTAATATGCAAAATAACCTTATTGTTGTTCTTCAAACAAATAAAGATTATATTAATAAATTAAACACTTCTTTACTAAAAGAGTATTCAATTGTATCAATTATTATTCTTTTTATAGGTTATTTTTCACTATTAATTATTAAAAATGTATTTAGGGATTTATCAACTGAATTGGAAAAAACAGATTTAAAATTAAAAGAGAGTTCTAATATTGCAAAACTTTCTTTTTGGATTTTGGATTTAAAAACTATGAAATTAAAGTTCGATGATAATTGGTTTAGTATGTTAGCTTTTAAACAATATAACAAAGAAATATCTTTTGAACAATTAGCAAAACTTGAAAAAAACAATAAAAGTTTAAAAAAACTTTCACAAGCAATTTCTCAAATGGATGAAAAAATTATTATTGAATTTTATATGAATGATATTTATTCAAAAGAAGTACATTTTTTAGCAAAATTTAAAATACTAAAAGATGAAAATAATATAGCAAAAGAAATAGAAATAACTGTACAAAATATTTCAGAACAAAAACAATTAATCAATAGCTTATTAAAAGCAAAAAAAGATGCTGAATTAGCATCTGAAGCAAAAAGTAGATTTTTAGCTAATATGAGTCATGAAATAAGAACACCTCTAAATGGAATAGTAGGACTTACTGATTTAGCTTTAAAAACTGATTCTATTACAAAACAAAAAGAGTTTTTAAAAAAATCAAAAATCTCTTCAGCTGCACTTTTAAATGTGATTAATGATATTTTAGATCATTCAAAAATAGTAGCAGGTAAGTTATCTTTAGAGCAAAAAGATTTTAATTTAGATGAAGTATTATTAAATATTACAAATTTATTTGATTATCAAGCTTATCAAAAAGGTATTGATTTACATATAAAAATAGACCCTAAAATACCATTTGTTTTAAAAGGTGATGCTCTTAGACTCTCACAAATTTTTAATAACTTAATTGGAAATGCTATTAAATTCACACAAAAAGGTTATGTAAATATTTCAATTGATTTAAAAGAAATATCTAATACTAAAGTTAAGATAATCTGTACTGTTGAGGATTCAGGTATTGGAATTTCAAAAGAAAATCAAAAAAAACTTTTCAAATCTTTTGAGCAAGTTGATTCATCTAATACAAGAATTTATGGAGGAACTGGTTTAGGATTAACTATTACAAAAGATTTAGTAAATTTAATGAATGGAAAGATTCAAATAGAAAGTGAAGAAAATAAAGGTTCAAGTTTTATTTTTACAATTGATTTAGACTATGATGATAGTATTAATTATAATCTTAGTTCAAAAGATATATTTAAAGCAAAAACATTTTTAATCGTTGTATCTTGTCCTATTGATAGAAAAATATTAGAAACAATTCTTAGTTCATGGAAAATTGATGTTATCTCTTGTAAAGATGTAGAGGAAGCATTGACTTTAGCAAAAGATAGAAATATTGATTATCTAATTGTTGATTATTTAATGCCTCAAATAGGTGGCTTAGATGTTATAAAAAAACTAAAAGAAGAATTAAAAATTAATAGCTTAAATATTGTAATGGCTACGCTATTTAAAGAAAAAGAGATAATACAAAAAGCTAAAAAAGAAAATATTACAATTGAAAAAATTGTTCATAAACCATTTACTTCTTCATCATTATTTGATTCAATTATTACAAGTAAGAAAAGAATACATGGTATAAGTAAAGATAATGATATAAAAAGTTTTAAAATCAATGCAAATGTATTATTGGTTGAAGATAATGCAATAAACCAAATTGTAACAAAAGAGTATTTTACATCTTTTGGTTTAGATGTAGATATTGCTTCAAATGGTTTAGAAGCGGTTAAAATGGCAAAAGTAAATACCTATGATATTGTTTTTATGGATTTACAAATGCCAATTATGGATGGTTTTGAAGCATCTATAAAAATCAAAGAGTTCTTAGATATTCCAATTGTTGCATTAAGTGCTGCTGTAATGAATGAAGATAAAATCTTATCAAAAAATGCAGGTATGGATTATCATATTCCAAAACCAATAGTGACAAAAGATTTAATAAATATTTTAAAATTACTACTACCTGAAAAAGTTCAAATAAATAATGAAGAAATAAAAGAAGTTGATAATTCTACTTGTAAATTATATGGAGTAGATATAAAAAGTTTAATCAATAGAGTAAAAAATAAAGATTTAGCTTTTGCTTTATTGGATAGTTTTGTTGAAGATTATGAAGAGTTTAATATAGAAATTAGTGAAAGTGAAAATAAAGATAATTTAAATGAATTAATACATAAATTAAAAGGTGTTAGTGGAAATCTTTCAATTTTCAAAATATATGATTTATGTTTGGATATTCAAAAATCCGATTATTCAAATAAAAGATTAATAGATAAATTACTTGAAGAATTAGATAAAACAATATTTAGTTTAAAACAAAGAACTATTCAAAAAGAAGAAATAAGTATAAAATATAATGATGATGAAATAGGGCAGACCTTAGATGAGGTATTGCAGTCATTATCAAAAAATAGTTTTATCTCTTTTGAAAAAGTTACAAAACTATCAAATATTTTAGACAATATTACTAGCATAGAGATTAAAGATAGTATTCTTTCTAAGATAAAAACATTTGAATATAAAGAGGCTATAGAAGAATTAAAAAAATTAAAATAATTTCTAGTTTATTTAAAATTCTAATAAGATTTCTCTTATTAGAATAAATATTCAAGACTTTGATTTATTTATGATTTAAAGCCATTTTTACTGCAGCTTTTACATGAAGCTCTGTAGTATTAAATAATGGTATATCAGGAGTATCAAGTTGTCTAAGAAGTAAAAAGATTTCTGTACATCCTAAAATAATTCCTTCTGCTCCCTTATTTTTTAAATCTTGACATATTTCAATATACTTTTTTCTTGAACTTTCAAGTATTTTTCCTTTAACAAGTTCATCAAATATTATTTTATCTATTAATATTTGTAAATCTTCTTTGGGTGTAATTATATCAATCCCATAATTATTTTTATATCTATTTTTTATAAAATCTGCTTCCATTGTAGCTTTTGTTCCAAGTAATCCAACTTTTGATAATCCACTATCAATGATTGCTTCTGCTGTTGGATCAACAATATGAATAAATGGAATTTCAATTGAATTAGAAATATCTTCTAGTACCTTATGCATAGTATTTGAAACACAAATAAGTAAATCAGCACCACCTTTTTGAGTAAGTATTGCTTTATTTCTAAGATATAATTGTGCCTCATCCCATTTATTGTTTCTTACAAAATATTCTATATTTCCAAAATTTACACCTTGAATTATTGTTTCTGCAATATCCCAATTTCCATAAACTTTATTAACTTCATCATTTATCATTTTGTAATAAGATGCAGTTGCTTGATTGCTCATTCCTCCTAAAATACCAATAGTTTTCATATTTATAGGTCTGTTCATATAATTATCCTTTCATATAATTATCCTTTTATTTTTAATAGTAAAAAGTTTATCAAAGAAATAAAAATAAATATTGGATTAAATTGTTAATTGAAAAATTTTTTATATATTCCTGGAGTTAGACCCATCATTGATTGAAATTTTCTATTTAAGTGGCTTTGATCATTAAATCCACAATTGTAAGCAGTGGCAATTAGTGATTCTCCATTTTGAAGAGCTTGTTTGGCTTTTTCCATTCTTATTAACATTAAATAATTATAGGGTGAAATATGAGTTTTTTCTTTAAATACTTTTATAAAATGATATTTTGATATATTTAAATCATCTACAATATCATCAAGAGAAAGCTCTAAATAAAAATTTTTATTCATATATTCTTTAGCTTTTTTTACAAGTAAATCATGAGCAGTAAACTTTATATTTGTATTGATGATTGAATTTAAATTAATGATTTTTGATAAAATATCTATAAATTCACATTCAAAATCAAATTTTGTAATAAGATTATTTTCATTTTGGAATATTAAAAAAGATAACCTTTGAAATAAACTTTTATTATTTAATGTAATATTATTAAAATAAATATTCTTTGATAATAAATCATCTTTAAAAATATTTTTTAAAAAAGAAGATTTAAAATAAATAGATTTATATTTATAGCCATTATTCCCTTGTGTTTTACAAGAATGAATTTTTTCAGGATTTATAGTAATAATTGCTGACTTACCAATTGTTTGTGAAAATCCATCTATAAATATATCCATTTCCCCTTCTTGTAT
>NZ_JBGUES010000105.1:0-8112 GCF_041821165.1 Poseidonibacter sp.
ATATTGAAAATATAGTTTGATTCTTCAATTAACTTTTTATTTTTAATCGTATCTTTTAAATTTTCAATTTTAATTATCAAGTCAGATTTTGTAGATTTTAGATTTATTACTTTTAACTTTTGTGTATCTTTTTCAAATTCTGATTTTGATGAAACTTTATTTAATCTATTATAATTGTTTGTTTCGATTAAAATCATTTCATTCAAAAAGTTTAGTTTATTTCTCGATTGTTCTAATTCAATTTGATTAACTTTAGAATCAATTTCTACAATTAAACTATTATTTGAGTTTTTACCTTCAATTTCTTCATTTGAAAATATTACTTTTCCCGAAACTGATGATTTTATTTGATAACTTTCAAGAGGTTCTAATTTTGCATAATATTCATTTGCAAAAATTGAACTGATAAATAAACAACATAGTAGTATTGTTTTCATATTAGATAGCCTTATAAATTTATTTTTTTTAAGATTTTAATTATATCTTTCTTTACTAAAATAAAATCACTATCTTTTTCTAATAAAAATATCAATTCATCTAAATTTGAATTTATTTTTATATAAACAGATAATAATCTTAGCAACTCATCTTTATTTTTAGTTTTATTAACTTGTTTTACTAAAGATTCATTTTTAAAATCTTTCTTTTTACTACGATTTATAACATAGAAATATAAACATAATATTAATAATGTTATAAAAACACCTAAACAAAAGAAAATAATCCTATCTTTTATTGATATTACTTCAATAGTTTTTATTATTTGCTTTTCATTTATTTTTTTTATATCTTTTTTTTGTAATCTTTCAATTTTTTTATTTGTAATTTCTTCAATTACTTCAATTTTAAATTCATTTGTTTTTTTACTTATTACTTTATTTAATTCCTTATTGAAGTAACTTAAATTTATACTTGGAATAACTATGGATTTATTTGGAATTATTGAAAAAGTTTTAGAGTATATACCAAAATATTTATCATCCTTAAAACTCGTTTTTACTTCTGGTTTATTTTCATATATTGTTGCCTCTTGAATATTTAAAGTTTTATTTTCAATATCATCAATATTTCCATAACCTTCTATCTCTAACTTATAAGAAAGAGCTTCACCCTTTTTGATTTTATTTTTATCAATACTAGCTTTTATATCAAAGTCACCAATTAGGTTTATATTATTAGGAAGTTTTTTAATATTAAAATTTAATTCATTAGAATAAACTCTAACAACTTTAGTAGAATTTGAAAATAAAGAGAATGAATTTCTATTTGTATCTAAAATCTGAGCTTTGATTTTTAAAGGATTGATTTTTAATAAGCCCTCTTTTAATGGAAAAAGTAAAAACTTTAATTCTTGAACAATAAAAGAACCTTCTTCATACTGTTTTGAATTATCCAATTGCTTAGACCAAAAGTTTTCAAAATTAGGATTTTCAAATGCTAAATCAACTATTTGTAGTTGCTTATCATATTTAAAAACAACAGTTAATATAAAGTTTTCTCCAACATATAAATCATCTAAAGAAGATGAAATATTTAAATCAAAATATTTTGATTTTGTTTTTTGGGCATTTAAAACCTTGATTTCTTGTTCTTGTGTTTGAACTTTATTCCCATCAATTACAAAAGTTAAAGAAGGAAAAATAAAATCATTTAAAGCATAAAAAGAGTAAGTCTTTTTTATTTTTTTTGTAATTGTTGAGTTTATAATATTTGTTGAAGTAGAACTACCTAGTTCTTGAATAGTATTTCCATTTATTGAAGTAAGCTTTGGAAACTCTATATCATTTCCACTAGCTTCAATACTAAAAACAACAGCATCACCTTTTATAATACTTTTGGGAATATTTATTTGAACATTTGCAAATAACGATATAAAAAATAGATTTAAAAAAATTAAATATTTAATTAAATACATAATTAAAACTCCAGTGTACCTTCAATAGAGAAGTTTGCTTTTGAATCAAGTTCTGCATGTGATAATACAGCAACTTCTAATCCAAATTTTTCATAAATTTCTGATATTCTTTTTCTTAAAACAGGATCAACTACCATAGCAACTTTTGAGAAACCTTTTACTTCAATAGCATCTAATAACTCTTTTGTTTTTGTAACTAAGTTATTGATTTCAGAAATTGAAAGCATTAATTGTGAAACACCATGTTGTTCTTGTAATTTTCCAACAAACTGTTGCTCAAGTTCAGGTTTTATAGTTACTAAATGAAGAACACCATCTGTATCTTTAAACTTTTGAGTAATAAGTCTAAATAACTTTGATCTTACATGTTCTAGCAATACATCTGGTGCTTTTGTAAACTCTGCAATATCAGCGATTGCTTCAACAATTGTAAGCATATCAACAATTGGTATTTTTTCATGTAATAAATCTTTACAAACTTTTAATAATGAACCATATGAAGTAACTTTCATTGCTTCTTCAATAACAATTGGAAAGTCTTTTTTTAGACCTTCAATTATATTTACAACATCTTGTCTTGTAATAATATCTTCAGCATATTTTTTGATAATTTCTGAAATATGTGTTGAAATAATAGTTGGAGCATCAACAACTGTAAAACCTTTCATTAATGCTTCTTCTTTTAAATTCTCAGCAATCCATGTAGCATCTAAATTAAATACAGGTTCTTTTACTTTAAGACCTTGTATTTTTTCATGAGCTAATCCACCCATTGCTAAAAATTTTCCTACCTCAACACGACCTTTTACTAATGGTATTCTTTTTAAATATAATTGATATTCATTTTGTCCAATAGTAGCATCATCAGAAATTCTAATTTGTGGAATAATAAATCCTAATTCACTTGCAATTGTTTTTCGAATGGCTTTAATTTTATCTAAAAGTTCAGAATTACCTTGAACAAGTTGTAAAAGTCTAATTCCAAGTTTTAATTCTAAAACCTCAAGACGCATAATATTTTCAATTGTCTCTTCTTCATTAACTGCATTTGCTTTTTTCTTTTCAGCTTTTAATGTTTCTAAATCTTTTGGTATTTTAGGTTTTTCAACTTCTGTCTTGAAAAATCTTGTAACAGCATTATCAACATTATTATCAATCATATTTATTGTATAACCAATAGAAAGTAGTAATAATCCCATCATCATTAAAATACCAGTTGGGAAACCTGGAATAAAACCAAATAATACTAAACCAATACCAACAATTGTTAAAGATTTACTATCTTTTGCTAATTGTGAAATTGCTTGATTAGCAAATCTATCTTCATCCATATTTGATCTAGTAATAATAATAGCAGTTGCAGTTGATAAAATAAGAGCTGGGATTTGAGCTACTAAACCATCTCCAATAGTTAAAATTGTATATATTTCTCCACTATCTGCAACAGTCATATCATGCTGGAATAATCCAATTAATAATCCACCAACTAAATTTACTAATGTAATAATAATACCAGCAACAGCATCACCTTTTACAAACTTAGAAGACCCGTCCATTGCTCCATAAAAGTTAGCTTCTGAAATTAATGCTTTTCTTCTTTCTTGTGCTTGGATATCATCAATAAAACCTGCATTTAAATCAGCATCAATTGCCATTTGCTTACCAGGCATAGAATCAAGTGTAAATCTTGCAGTAACTTCTGCAACCCTTGTTGCACCTTTAGTAACAACCATAAAGTTAATAAGTACAAGGATAATAAAGATGATTACCCCAATAACCATATTTCCGCCAACAACAAAGTCCCCAAACGCTGAAATAATTGAAGATACAGCCTCTGGACCATTATGACCCTCTCCTAAAATAGAACGTGTTGTGGCAATATTTAAGGATAGTCTAAAAAGTGCTAAAATTAATATAATGGTTGGAAAGGTTGTTAAATCTGCTGGTTTTTGAATATATAATGAGATAAGTAAAATAAGTAAAGACATAGTCAAAGATATAATCAAAAAGAAATCTAAAACTCCTTTTGGTAAAGGAACAATGATAATCATTAAAATTGCTGCAAATAATACAACAACTATTAAATCTTTTGAGAATATCTTTTTTATGTTCATATATTTATTAAACTAAATTATTTTAGAAAATTTACAATAGATAATTGATTTGTTTTATTTACTGTTGAATATAAAGCTGTATATGTTAATTCTAAAGCTTTAGTTTCAATTGCTAATTTTCCTAAATCTGCAGCTCCTAGTTCTTGTGAAAGAACATTAAACTGTGTTAATTTTGAATTTACTCTTTCTAATGAAATTTCTAATACTTTATTTCTTGAACCAAGCTCAGCATGTGCAGTATTAACATAATCATAAGAATCACCAACTTTATCTATACTATCACGTAATATAGCATCAGCTGTTGCATCATTAATAGGATTTCCAAGTGAGTCAACTTTATTTAAGGCATTTAATACATCATCAATTACACCAAAAATATTAGTTTTTGTCTCAAATCTAGTTCCATCAGGAGGAGGTGTTCCTACAACTGCTGTATAAGTAGGTGGTGTTGCTCCATCATTAGTAAGACCTGTTATAGATTCTAAAGGATTTGTTAAATTACCTTCAAGATCATATTTTTCTAATGTTGTTCCATTTCTTTTCCATTCATTTCCATTTTCATCTAAAATTCTATCAGAATCTTTAAAACTTAAATTTGGATCAGCTTTTGTTGCAATATCTGAATTATACATCAGCATATCAAAACCGTTTATTCCTCTTTCTCTATAAGAGCCCTCTTCAACTGCAACTTTTCTTAATAAGTTATCTCCATTATAAGAGATTACACCAGTTGTCGGATTTTTTTCAAAAGATTTAACAGAAGAGTCTGAACCAGAAAATAGATATTCACCTTCAACTTGTGTATTAACAGCAGCATAAATATTATCTTTTAATCCAGAAATTGCAACTGCAATAGATTTTTTATCTTCATCTCCAACAGTTGCAGTATTTGCTTTTAATAATTCTGTTTTGAGAACATCTAAAAGATTTTTTATTTCACCAATTGTTGAATCTGCTACATTATTTTGTGCAGTTGTTTTTTGTATTTGAAGTTTAATACCATCGTATGTTTTAATCTTATCATCAATATAGACTTCTTTTGCATATAATGTTGAGTCATCACTACCATGTTCTAATATTTTTCCAGTAGATGTTTGATAAGTTATTCTTTGCTGCTCTGCATTAAGATTTTCTAATCTATAAAATGTTTGTTGAGATGTATTAATCATTGTAAAACCTTTCTAAACATTGATACGATTGTATTAAAATCGTATTTATCTTGGGTACCTTGAATTAAGAATTCTCTTATTTTATCTTTCTTAGCCATAGCATCATCAAGCTCTGGATCCATTCCTGATTTATAAGCACCCACACGAACTAAAACTTCGTTCTCTTTTATTAGTGATAATACTCTTTTTAACTTTAAAAAGTCATTATAATGCTGTTGATCAACTACTTTATCCATAACCCTTGATGCTGATTTAAGCAAATTAATTGGGGGATAAAAACCTTGTTCTGTTAATTCTCTTGTTAATACAATATGCCCATCTAAAATAGATCTACTTTGATCAGCAATTGGGTCATTCATATCATCACCATCTACTAAAACTGTAAAAAATGCTGTTAAAGAACCTTTATCATTATTACCTGCTCGTTCCATTAATTGAGGTAATAATGAAAATACAGAAGGTGGATAACCACGACTAACAGGTGGTTCACCAGTACTTAAACCTATTTCTCTTTGTGCCATTGCAAATCTTGTTACAGAATCCATCATTAAAAGAACATCATGACCTTTATCTCTAAAAAACTCTGCAATTGCCATAGCTGTAAATGCACCATATTTTCTCATTAAAGCAGATTCATCAGAAGTTGCTGCAATTAGTACTGTATTTTCTAAATTATTATCCAAATTATAATGAATAAATTCAGGTATTTCTCTTCCTCTTTCCCCTATTAATGCAACAACTTTTATTTGAGCTTCACATCCTTTAACAATCATTCCCATTAAGGTTGATTTACCAACACCCGAACCTGCAAAGATACCAACTTTTTGGCCTTTTCCTGATGTTAGCATAGAATCAATTGCTTTTACACCAGTTGAAAATCTTTCATCAATTATTCCTCTCTCCAAAGGTGGCATTGAAAGTTTATTTATTGCAGAGGATTCTTGTAAATCATGAATTTTACCTTTATTATCAATAGGTTCGCCAAGAGCATTTACAACTCTTCCTAGTAATCCATATCCACATTTTATAGATAATCCCTCTTTTTGTAAATATACTTTATCATGTATTCTAAATCCATCAATAAAAGAAAAAGGAACAATAGTAAAACTTCCACTATCAATTGAAGCAACCATTCCCAATACTGTGTAAAGATGCTGTACTGATTCAATTTTAACTATATCACCAATTGCTACTTCTATACCAGTTGCAACAATTGTTGTAGATGAAATGTGTTTTATTCTTCCAAAAGCAATAGATAAATCTGTTCCATCAATTCTACTTAATAATTCATCTATGTCCATTACATCTCATCGCACATTTTTTTGTATAAACTTTCATTTGTTCCTTTTACATTTTTACATTTATTTATGTATTCTTCTTTTTTAATATCATTTGATAAAACATCATACAATTTTAAAATATCATAATAGATTTTTGCTTCATCATTAGCTTTAATTCTTCTTGTATTTTTTAATCCTTCAAGTAAATAATCTAATGATTTTTGAGTATTATTTTCTGATTTTGCTATTCTTGATAATTCCATTTCTACAAAAGGTGAATAGATATTAGCTTTTAATAATTTTTGTTTATTATATAATTTAACTAAAACTTCATTAGCATTAACTTCTTCATCTTTTTTTAATAAATAAAAATAATAATCATAGTAAAAATCAATAATTATTGGATTATTCTCATTTAACTCTATAAACTCCAAATTTCTTTGTGTATAAGAAAAAAACTTTTCTAAAGAAATAGCATCCGCTTTTGCTTTTAAAATTTGATATCGATATAAGAATTCTTTTGTTAAAACATTTTTATTATCAACCATCTCAACTTTTGTTGAATAATCTAAAGCTTCATCCAATAAACCTAAAGATAAAGCCATTCTTTCTAAATATAGATAAATATTTGCATCTCTACTATTATTAAATGCATCTTTTACAAGTTCATAACCTCTTTCATATGGAACTTCCACTAAACATTCAAAAAACTTGAACTTAATACTTTCGTCATAAATAAGTTTTTCAAGTGTCTCTTTTCGTGAGTTTTTTAAAGATTTATCTAATTCAAAACATTGATTTTTTGATAACTGATCTTTTATCCTATCGATATTAATATCATCAAATATTTCTTCAATTGATTTATATGCAAACCTATTAATTATTGAAGTAGATATTTGATTATATATTTTTCTTGATCTTAATAAATACTCATATTTTTTGTCTTCTTTATTATTTAACAACTCTTGAAGTAATGCTTTTTGTTGCATAGATTCTGATTTTTCATATTTTTGGGCAACTGAAAATGTCTTTAGGATTCCTTGTCTCATTAATATTTCATCTAAATACATTTGAGATTTTTTAGCATAAGAACCTCTACCATAATCATTTATTATATCTGAATAAAGTTCCTTGGCTTTTTCTAAATAAAAATTCGTTCTATCATACATTAACATATAAGTATTAGCAAGTTTAAATTTGAAATTTTCAATAGATTCATCTTTTGTAGTTCTATTTAATAACTCTTTTAAAATATCAGCAGCTTGTTCTGGCATATTTGCATTTATTAACTTATTGATTTTTTTATTTGCTAAATAAGAGTCATTAGCATAATAATCAATATTTGTTTTTAGAACTTGTTTAATTAGTTCATTTGCTTTTTCTAAATTTCCATTTGATATATAAACATCAAAGAGCTCATCAGCAACAATTGTTGCAACTAACTTATCATTTGTTTTAGTTAATATTTCATATAAAATAATAATAGCTCTATCATAATTTTTTTGATATCTATAAACTTTTGCTAAATAAATTTTTCCATATGTTTTTGTAAGTTCATTATCAAAATTATTAATTATAATATTTGCAAAATATATAGATTCATCTATTTTATTTAGTTCAAGTTTTAATTCTAC
>NZ_JBGUES010000106.1:0-8106 GCF_041821165.1 Poseidonibacter sp.
CGATTAGTTTTGTTTTAGTTTTATAATATATTGTTGTTTGGTTCATCTGCACTCTTTAATTTGGTAAATAAATTTATCATAATGCTTATTAAAATCTGTTAATTTGATTTAATTTGTGTTAAAATAACGCCTTTATTTAAAATAAAAAAGGATTATCTTATCTTAAACAATAAAAAAAAAATAGTTTTTTTAGACAGAGATGGTGTTATAAATATTGATAAACATTATCTTTATAAAATTGAAGAGTTTGAGTTTACGCAAAATTTATTTAAAACTTGTAAATATTTTATATCCCTTGGTTATGAAATTATTGTTATAACTAATCAGTCTGGAATTGGAAGAAAATACTTTAGTGATGATGATTTTAAAAAATTAACTTCTTGGATGATAAATGAGTTTAAACAAAATGATATAAATATTTTAGATTTATTTTATTGCCCACATTCTCCAAATGACAACTGTTCTTGTAGAAAACCTAAGCCTGGCATGATTTTACAAGCAAATGATAAATACAATATTGATTTAGAAAATTCTTGGCTTATTGGAGATAAGGTATCAGATATTAATGCAGGAATTAATGCAGGAATTAAGAATACAATATTAATTACAAGTGAATATTATAAAGAAACTGATGAGATAAATACACAATATATAGTAAAAAATATAATTGAAACAAAAAATATAATAAAAAATTAGGACAATAAATAATGACTTATACAAATATAGATTTTAATGATAAAACAATACTTATAACAGGAGGAGCTGGGTTTATTGGTTCAAACCTTGCTTTTTATTTTCAAGATAATTTTCCTGAATCTAATATTCTAATATTTGATTGTTTTAGAAGTGAAGAAACTTTTTCAAATGGCAACTTAAAAAGTTTCGGTCATTATAAAAACCTTATTGGTTTTAAAGGTGAGATTATTTGTGGAAGTTTAATTAATCAAGAAGATTTAAAACTATTAGAAAATTATGATTTTGATTATATTTTTCATCAAGCTGCAATTTCTGATACTAGAGTTTATGATCAAGAAATTATTATGAAAACAAATGTAAGTAGTTTTTATGATATTCTAAATATTACAAAAAAATGCAATGCAACATTAGTTTATGCAAGTTCAGCTGCAACTTATGGTTCAATGCCCTCACCTCAAACAGTAGGACTTGAAAATCCAGAAAATCCATATGGATATAGTAAATATGCAATGGATCAAATTTCTGCAAAATTTATAAAAGAAAATCCTAGTATTAAAATTGTTGGATTAAAATATTTTAATGTTTATGGGCCAAGAGAGTTTTATAAAAATTCAACTGCCTCTATGGTTATTCAGTTAGGTCATCAAATACTTCAAGGAAAAACTCCTAGATTATTTGAAGGTAGTGATAAAATTGTAAGAGATTTTATTTATATCGAAGATGTAATACAAGCAAATATCAAAGCTTGTAATGCAAAGCAATCTGGTGTTTATAATGTTGGAACATCAAAACCTAGATCTTTTCAAGATATTGCAGATATTTTACAAAAAGAGCTAGAGACAGATTTAGGAACAGAGTATTTTACTAATCCTTTTGATGGATATCAAATGCATACTCAAGCAGATATTTCACAATCAATAAAAATCTTAGACTATAAACCAAATTTTGAATTAGAAGATGGAATTAAAGCTTATATTCCTGAAATTAAAAGAATGTTTAAAGAAGAAGTTAAATAATGAATAATCTTAAAAATCAAAAACCTAATATTCTTGTAATTGGTGATTTAATGATTGATCACTATTTATGGGGAAGTTGTGACAGAATATCACCAGAAGCTCCTGTTCAAGTATTGAATGTAAAAAAAGAGACTACAGTATTAGGTGGTGCAGGAAATGTTATTAATAATCTAAATGCATTAGGTGCAAAGGTAGATGTTATTAGTGTTATTGGAGATGATTTAATTGGAACAGAATTACAAATCATGTTAGAAAAAATTGTATCTGATAGTAATTTAATTATTGAAGAAAACAGAATAACATCAAAAAAAAGTAGACTAATAGCATCAAATCAGCAAATCATAAGATATGATCAAGAAAGTTGTAAAGATATACAAAAAAACAGTGAAAAAAAGATATTTGATATTTTAGAAAGAAACATATCTAAATATGAGATTATTTTGCTTTCTGATTATGGAAAAGGTGTCTTAACTCAACAACTTACAAAAGATTTAATATCGCTAATTAAAAGTAAGGGTAAAAAGGTAATTGTTGATCCAAAAGGAAGTGATTATTCTAAGTATAAAGGTTCTTATCTTTTAACACCTAATAAAAAAGAAGCAAGTGAAGCTACTAATATTGATATAAAAGATGAAGAATCACTACTAAAAGCTATTTCAAAATTAAAACAAGATTGTGAATTAGATGTTTCTTTAATCACATTAAGTGAAGATGGTATTGCTATATTTGATAATGAACTTAGAAAAAAACCAACTGTTGCAAGAGAAGTTTATGATGTAACAGGTGCAGGAGATACAGTCCTTGCTTCTATTGGATTTTCATTAGCTTGTAACTTAAATATTGATCAAGCTATTGATTTTGCAAATTTAGCAGCAGGAGTTGTTGTTGGAAAACTTGGAAGTGCAACTGCATCTTTAAATGAAATCATAGAATATGAATCAAGTTTACATAAATCAACAAGTTATTCTCATATTAAAACAATAGAAGAAATAAAAAAACTAGCAAATGAGTTAAAACAAAAAGGCAAAAAAGTTGTTTTTACAAATGGTTGTTTTGATATTTTACATGTTGGTCATGTTAAGTATTTAGAAACTGCAAAAAGTTTTGGTGATGTATTAATTTTAGGATTAAATTCTGATGCTTCTGTTAAAAGACTAAAAGGGCCATCAAGACCTGTAAATACTCAAGATGATAGAGCTTATACACTTGCAGCTCTTGAAAGTGTTGATTATGTTGTTTTATTTGAAGATGATACTCCATATGAACTGATTAAAACTATTTCTCCTCATACATTAGTAAAGGGTGGAGATTATGAAGGTAAAGATGTAGTCGGACAAGAGTTAGTAGAAGAATTAAAACTTGTAGAATTTGTAGAAGGAAGAAGTACAAGTAGAACAATACAGAGGATTAAAGAAAATGAAGCAAACGATAAGTAACGAGTTTCAATCTCATTTAGAAACAATTAATAATGTTATCAATAATATGGAAGATGAATTAGTTAAAGCTTCAACTTTAGCTGTAAATACTTTAAAAAATGGAAATAAAATACTTCTATGTGGAAATGGTGGAAGTGCTGCTGATGCACAACATATTGCAGCAGAATTAACAGGAAGATATAAAAGTGAAAGACGTGGCCTTCCTGGTATTGCTCTTACAACAGATACAAGTGCTTTAACAGCTATTGGAAATGATTATGGTTATGATAGAGTATTCGATCGTCAAGTTGAAGCTTTAGCCAATAAAGGTGATTTAATTATTGGTATTAGTACAAGTGGTAATAGTGAGAATATTATAAGTGCATTAAAACTTGCAAAAGATTTAGGATGTAGTACTTTAGGTTTTTCAGGAAAAGATGGTGGAAAAATGAATGAAGTGTGTGATGTAAACTTAATTGTTCCATCAAACAACACTCCACGTATTCAAGAAATGCATATTTTATTTGGACATACTATTTGTCAAATTATTGATGATTCTTTTTAATTAATATTTAATTGTTTTCCTAAATCTTCTATAACGATTTGGGAAGCAATATCTGTCCAATGAGTATCATCAATATAAAATATATCCTTTTGCCCTTCTAAAACCTTTTTAGTAAATATTTCTTTTGTATTTATATGAATATATCTTTTATCTAAATTTTCAAATATATCAAAAAATTTATCTTTAGGATTTTTATTATCTACAATATAATCTGAATACAAGTCGTATTTATTTACAACTGGCATAAAAATCAACTTGATTCCCTTTTTATTTAAATAATCAGATAATTCATTGAAATTCTTATTCATTAACTCTAAGTTTACTAAAGTATTATTTCGAATACTTCTTATACTATTTTTATTAAATAATAAATCATTATTACCTGTAGTAAAATAATTCTTGTCAGTTTTTACTCTATGAACTTTTGAAACAAATGCTTTTTCTGAAAAATTGTATAAAAAGTTATAAGCTAAAAATTTAATATTTCCATTATTAATAAAAGAAACAGAAGGTAAAGATCCATTTCTAACTCTAGCTCTATTTTCTTGACTAACTGTATTAAAATGATAAAAATCCGCAATATTATCTAAACTATCATTACGTAAATTGTTTATATTTTTTGAAAATCTTTGTACAACTTTTTTTACAACAGATTCAATAATAATATATTTAACTCCAGACTTTTCCAAAAAACCACTATTTCCAAGAATATAAACTGTTTCAATATCACTTCTAGTTTTTTTCTCATAGTTAGTTAAATTAAGAGTTTTAAGATTTAAGTTTGTTACTATAAAATCTTGATAATAACTATTTAATCCTTTTCCTCCTCCATTTGAAAAAGAGTCTCCTAATGTTAATACATCAATTTTTTGATAATTATATTCATTTGACATGAAATGTAAAGAAGGAAGAGTATCTTCAATTTTTCTTTTAAATGAAATATCTTCATGGTATCCCATTCTTGCTAAATCACCTGTAACAATTCCCTTTTCACTTACTAAAAGTTTTTTTGTAAAAAAACTCCATACAACAAGATTAAATAAAATAAATAGAAATATAACACTAACAAATATATAAGAAAACTTTTTAAAACTCATTATTACTACCTAAAAATTAAAATACAAAAATTCTGAAACTTTAGACATATTAAATAATGTACCAATAACAATAACTAATAAAAGAAATAGAATTTTATAATTAAATTTCACTTTTTGTGAAATTTGAACAACATTATCATAATAAAGAACAATAAAAGTAGCAATTGTAATAAAAGAAATAGGAGTACTTCCAAACATTAATTTTCCAAAGAATGTAGCGTTAGCCTCTACAAATGATTGTAAAGATTGAACTTTATAAAGTAATCTATCCGAGAATATAATACCATTTAAACCAATCATTCCACTCAATACTTTTATGGCATCATCCCACTCTTTTGCTCTAAAAAATACCCATGCAATATTTACAAAGTTAAAGGTAATAATCCAGGCAATAACTCTTGGTAATTGAAAACCAATAGAGTTCCATAATCTATGAACTATTAAAGCCATTCCATGTAAAAAGCCCCAAAAAATAAAAGTCCAACCAGCACCATGCCAAAATCCGCCTAATATAAATGTAGCCAATAGATTATTATAAGTTCTAAACTTACCTTTCTTATTTCCACCTAAAGGAATATATATATAATCTCTTAAAAATCTTGATAAAGTAATATGCCATCTTCTCCAGAAATCTTGTATATCTAAAGCTTTGTATGGAGAATTAAAGTTAATTGGTAATTTGATATTAAACAATAATGCAATACCAATAGCCATATCCGTATACCCTGAGAAATCAAAATATAGCTGAAATGTATAAGATAAACTTGTTATCCATGCTTCAAAGAAATTAAGACTTGTAGATGAATCAAAACCTTTTGTAGCCCATACTGCAAAACTATCTGCAATTACTACTTTTTTAAATAACCCAAGAGAGAAGATAAATAAACCTAAAGCAATATTTTTATAGATTTTTATTTTGTTTCTTACATTTGCAAACTGAGGCATCATTTCTTTATGATGAACAATTGGTCCTGCAATTAATTGAGGGAAGAAGGTAACAAATAAGGCATAATTTAAAAAATCATACTCTTTAGTCTCTTCTCTATAACTATCAACTAAATAAGCAATTTGTTGAAAGGTAAAAAAACTAATTGCAAGGGGAAGTGCTAGATGAAGAAGAGGAACATCAGTACCTACTACACTATTAAGATTTTCTATAAAAAAATCTGCATATTTAAAATATACAAGTAAAGCTAAATTTGAAACAATTCCAAAAGTTAAAATTACTTTTTTATTGAAACTTTTTTTTAAACTTCTTGAAGAAAGAGTATTCCCTATTACATAATTAAAGAGCATTGAAACTAATATAATCGGTAAATAAACGATATTCCACCAAGAATAAAAAAACAATGAACTAAATACTAAAAAACCTTTACTTATTTCGGTTAATCTTTTACTATTTAAATAAAAATAGATAAAAAATGTACTTGGTAAAAAAAGAAATATAAATTCATAGCTATTAAATAACAATATTAATCCTTGATTTTTTTATTATCTATTCTATATACATATACATAAAACATAAAAATAGTTATTACACATAAAAAAGTCTTTCCTTTAAAAATACTTTGATCAAATTGACTAACTACAAATAAATAGTTAAGTATTAAAAGTAAATCCCATTCTTTTTTAATATAAATTGTTTTTAATACCAAAAACAACATTATAAAGAAAGCTAATAATCCAAATAATCCAGTGAAAAGTAATATTTCTAAAATAGAATTATGTAATCCTGCAAATTGTTTTAAGCCGTATATTTGCCATGTGTCTAATCCAAAACCAAAGAATGGTTTTAGTTGTATTAATTCAATTGCTTTTAACCAAATGATATCTCGATGAGAGCTATTTCCGGCTAGTAAAGTATCAAATCTATTGGACAAAGAATCAATATTTTGGAATATCAGAATTATTGTAAAAGTAACACTTATACAAAAGATCATATGTTTAAATTTCAAAGACTTAAAATTAATTATTAAAGAAATAAGTAAACTTAGAAATAAAGCAACCCATACAGCACGAGAATAACTAAATAATGTAGTATATGCAAACATAAGCATTGACAAAAAAAAGAAAAAAAGTTTTATATTAACTTTTGTTATTTTTGATAAATAAATTAAAGAA
Source organism: Poseidonibacter sp. (assembly GCF_041821165.1). NCBI lineage: Bacteria > Pseudomonadati > Campylobacterota > Epsilonproteobacteria > Campylobacterales > Arcobacteraceae > Poseidonibacter > Poseidonibacter sp. The sequence continues at coordinate 6,911 of NZ_JBGUES010000106.1, forward strand.
ATAATTAAAGCTATACCCATAAATAATCCAAAAGAATTCCTATTAAAGGTTGCGGCTGTTAAACCTCTATTTAAGTCTCCAATATTATGTTTAAAGAAATCATATCCTAATATACTTTGGTAAACTCCGTCAAAAGACTGTATAAATAAAGAACTAAAAACAAATATAAATAAAGTTTTTTTATTAAAGAAATGTTTAGAATAAAAATAAAGAAGTATAATAAAAATGAATGCATATCTAAGAATAAACATTAACTCTATTCTCCAAGCGTCTGTTTTAGATACATCATTTATAAAATTAGAGACAGTCATACTTAGAATTATTAAAGAAAAACCTAAAACTAAATCTTTAAATTTAAAAGATAATTCTTTAAAATATTTATAATCTTTATTTTTAATAAGATATATTAAAAAAAATATAATAATTAAAGCTGTAGATGACTGATAGACAGCATTTTTAAAAGGGATTGACATACACCAAATTAATAATAATATATTAAATAAATAGTCGGCTCTATAATATTTAGACATCCAAAACCCTAATAACCTTCTCCAATACATCGTTAACTTTAATATCATCCATACATTCCATTTTTGTTGGACATTTTGTTTTATAACAAGGATGACATTTAATCTTTTCACTTGGCTTAAAATAAAAGTGTTCTCCTGTATACTCCATAAACTTAACGCAATGCTTTATATCAGTTGAACCAAATATAGTAATAGTTTGAGTGCCAACACCAGCTGCAATATGAGCAGGTCCACTATCATTTCCGATAAATAAATCAATTTCAGATAAAACATTTTTTAATTGAGTCAAATTAGTCTTATTAACTAAATTATAAACTTTTTCATTAAATTTTTCACTTATTATATTTGAATCATCTACTTCTAATGAACTTCCTACTAAAACTACTTGAATATCACTTTTAATTAAACCATCAATTAATTTTGTAAATCTTTCTATTCCCCATTTTTTACTTAACCATCTTTCACTAGTTCCAGTTGAAATTGCGACTATTTTTTTATCAAATTTAGCTCTTAAATCAAATTCTGATTTAAAATGAGGTAACCTAATAAAATCATCATTTTCTTTAAAATATTTATCTATATTATTTTGATTTAAATTACATTTTTCTAATATCTCTTTTACTGTTTTTGACTTTACTTTAATTTTAAAAACTTTTTGTAAAAAAT
>NZ_JBGUES010000107.1:0-8035 GCF_041821165.1 Poseidonibacter sp.
GTCATATAATTTTCTTTAAATTGTTTATATTTAACCAAAGAAGCACTTGCGTCTTTTAATGCTGGAACTTTTACTTTTTTTATAGGAGCATTTTTAATAATCTCTTTTTTGGGTACTTTTTTAATCTCTTTTTTTTCTATTGTTTTTTTTACTTCTTTTTCCTTTTTTGATTTTTTAATCAACTTTCTTTTTGCATCTTTTTTTATTTTTTTATCAAAAACTTCTTTTTTTATTGTTTTTTCTTTTACAGATTCTTTTTTGATTGGTTCATTTTTTTTAATTTGTGCCAACTGCATAGATATCTTTTGATATTTAGGTTTTGATATTTTAATTTCTTCTTTTTTGTTTATTAATGTAAAAGCAAAAAGATGAGTAGAAATAATAAGTAGACTTGATAAAGTAAAAATGATTAAATTCACGTAACCTCGATGATTATAAATTATCAATAAGAAAGCCATTTAAACTTATCTTAAAATGATAGTGAGTATCATAACCAATATAAATCACAACAAAATCACATTAAGGAAAATAATTGTCTAAATCGACAAATTCACTTTACAAAGAATCTGATATCTTAATAGTAGAAAATGATATGGATTTTGCCTTATCAATTGAATTAACTCTAAAAAAAATGAATTATAATGTTAGTGGAATAGAAACAAATCCAAAAGATGCGATAGTACATGCTAGAAATAAAAGACCAGATATTATTTTAATTGATATAAATTTAAAAAATAGTTCAATATCAGGAATAGATGCAGCTTGCCAAATTTGGAGAGATATGAAAATTCCAATTGTTTTTCTTACATCATACTCTGATGATAAAACAATAAAAAAAGCACTTGAATGTGAACCTTATGGTTATCTTATTAAGCCTTGTAAAGATATAGAATTAAAAGCTACTATCAATATAGCTTTACATAAACATAAGTATTTTTTTGAAAATAAAGATAATATTATTCAAAAACAGAATCATTTTATTTATATAAATAACTCTTTTAAATTTGATAATTCTAGTTCTATTTTATATAAAGATGAAGAACAAATATCTCTTACAAGAAATGAGAAAAAACTATTTGAAATAATATGCAATAATCCAAATGAAATCACAAGTTTTAATACAATATCTTCATATATTTGGAGAGAACCTATCTATGATATGGGAAAATTAAGAACATTGGTTTATAGATTAAGAGTTAAATTAGGTATTAATCCTTTTGAAAACATTTATGAAGAAGGTTATAAAATAAATACGATAAAAAAACTTGCTTAATATTATTAATTTTTAAATTTTATTTATAAGTAATTCGATAAAATGACGTACAAAAAATCAAGGAAAGAACTTGAATCTTCATGAAAAAATAATTAATTTAAAAAAAGAGATAGCAAAAGGTGTAGTTGGCCAAGAAGAAATGGTTGATTCCATTTTAATTGGTTTACTAACAAATGGACATATTTTATTAGAAGGTGTTCCAGGACTTGCTAAAACAACAACTGTTAAAGCAATTGCTGATTGCATTGATTTAAACTTTAAAAGAGTTCAATTTACACCTGATTTACTACCAAGTGATATTATCGGTGCTCAAATATATGATATGAAAAGTGGTGACTTTAAAATAAAAAAAGGTCCTGTATTTACAAACCTTTTACTTGCAGATGAAATAAACAGAGCTCCTGCAAAAGTACAATCAGCACTGCTTGAGGTTATGCAAGAAAGACAAGTTACAATTGCAGAAGATACATTCAAAATTGATTCTCCATTTTTAGTACTTGCAACTCAAAACCCAATTGAACAAGAAGGTGCATATACACTTCCTGAGGCTCAACTTGATAGATTTATGTTTAAAATTGTTGTAGGTTATAATTCAAAAGAGCAAGAGTATGAAATTGCAAAAAGAGTAACAATGAATTCTTTTGAAAAAATAAGCAAAGTTATAGATAATCAAACATTAGAACTACTAAAACAAGAAGTTCAAAATATTCATATTGATAAAGAGCTTGAAGAGTATATTGTTGATATTATTTGTGCTTCAAGAGATCCTAAAGATTATGGATTAGATGACTTAGAAGATTTGATTCACTTTGGAGCAAGTCCTAGAGCTACAATTGATATGTTTAAAGCTGTAAAAGCAAATGCATTTATTAGAGGAAATGATTATGTTTCACCTTTAGATATTGCACTTGTAATAAAAAGTGTATTAAGACATAGAATCATATTAACTTATGAAGCACAAGCTCAAGATATAAATGTTGATGATGTTATTCAAAAAATTATTGAAAAAGTGACAATTCCCTAAGCTATGAATCAAGCACTAAAAAAAATACTTATAAAAACTAAAAAACAAGTTTTTTCAGAAATCATAGGAAATAATACTTCAAAACAAAAAGGTGAAGGTTATGATTTTTGTGAATTAAAAGAGTATGAGTATGGAGAAGATGTAAAAAATATTGACTGGGTTATAAGTGCTAAAATGCAAAAACCTTTTGTCAAAGTTTTTCACTCTCAAAAAGAGCTAAATATAAAAATAGTATCAATTCTAAATGGCTCTACATATTTTGGAACAAAAAAGTTCAAACAAGAACTTATTTGTGAAATTTCTAGTGCTTTAGGATTTATTTCAATAAAACAAGGTGACCCTTTTGCTTCATATATTGCAAATACTGATTTGAAAATTTGTACAAAAAAATCTAAAAGAAACTTTTCAGTAAATTTTATGACAGAACAAATGTATAACTATGATGTTTTACAAAAGCAAGTAAACTACCCTAATATCACAAATGAACTTTTTAAAACTATTCATCATAAATCAATTATATTTTTAATTGGAGATTTTTTTGATATTGAAAAACTTGACTTAAAACTATTATCAAAAAAACATGAAATTATAGCAATTGTAGTTCGTGATAAGTTTGAAGAAAATCCAAGTGAACTAGGAAATATAAATCTAATTGACCCAAGTACAAATCAAAACTTTGAAGGTATTATTGATAAAAATACAGTAAATAAGTATATTGCTAAAGTTAAAGAAAATGACCATGTTTTATTTAAACATTTTCAAGATTTAGCTATTAAATTTACCAAAATATATACACATGAAGATCCAATAAAAAAACTAATTGGAGTATTGAAATAATGAATCCAAGTAACGAACTACAAATTCATGATATAAAAGATATTGTTGAAATACCTGATTATTCGATATTTATCTTCTATTTTTTAATATTTTTAGCAGTTTTAGCTCTGTTTATTGTGATTGTATTTATTATAAAATATTTTAAAAATAAAAAACCAAATCTAAGAAAAGAGTATTTTAAGATTTTAAAAGATATTGATTATTCACAAGCTAAAACTTCTGCTTACACTATTAGTAAATACGTAAGACTATTAGCAAAAAATGAAAGAGAAAATATCTTAGCCGATGAACTAATAGAACTTTTACAAGAGTATAAATACAAAAAAGAAGTAAAACAAATAGATGATAATATAAAAGCAAAATTATCAACTTTTATGGATGTTGTAGATGTTTAATAATATTGGTTTTGAATACCCTTATGTTTTTATTTTAATTTTAGTATTTATTTTTTGTGCTGTTTACTGCAAGGCTAAATCAGCTACTTATTTAATTCCACATTTAAATATTTTTAAACAATCAAATCAAAAAGCAAGTATATTAATCAATACAATCAAATATCTTATTGCCCTACTTGCAATAATTTCTTTAGCATCACCAATTAAAAAACTAGATACTCAACTAATCAAAAATGATGGTATAAATATCATGCTAAATCTTGATGCAAGTGGTTCTATGAAATACAGAGATTTAGATAAAAACGACAAAAGTAAAAATAGATTTGATGTAGTAAAAGATATAGTAAAAGATTTTATTGATAAAAGAAAAGCTGACAATATTGGACTTGTAGTTTTTGGAGATTTTGTGATGATGGCAAGTCCTCTAAGTTTTGATAAAAATACTCAAAATGAAATATTATCATATTTAGAAGTTGAGATTGCAGGACAAAAAACAGCACTAATTGACTCAATTGCTTCAAGTGTAAATATACTAAAAGAGAAACAAGACACATCAAATATCATAATAGTTCTAAGTGATGGAGAAGATACAGCAAGTACGATTCCTCTAAATATCGTAATAAAACTACTAAAAAAATACAATATAAAAGCATATACAATAGGAATAGGAAATGCAAATAGATATGTACTAAATGAAATTGCAAAACAATCAAATGCCAAAGCATACACAGCATTTTCAAAAGATGATTTAGCCTTGATTTATGAAGATATCAATAAACTTGAAAAATCAGAAATAGACCAAAATAAAATCATCTTAAAAGAGTATTTGTATTTTTATCCACTTTTTATAGCTGTATTGCTTTTGATTTTATTGATTTATTTAAGAAGTAGAGAGTAAGGTATATTTTTTATATACTTTATTATTGTTATTTCTTCTTTTGTCAAAACTAAATATTTTTCTTAAGGGACATAATGTCCTAAAAGTAAGATATTTGACAAATAACGGAACACTTTGTCCTTTTATCTTGATATAAGGAGATGAAAGGACATCTTATATTTAAGAATCATAGTCTAAAAATTAAGATTTATTGTTATTTTAAATAAAATCAATTATTAAAGGTACATAATCTATGTCTTTTAATAATAGATTTATATATTAATTTGGATATAGTGTTCGTTGAATAAATAGTTATATCTATGGTATGACAAATTAAAAGGAAAATTAAAATGGATAATAAAAAATATGAAAAGTTAATAACAATTATTAGCCAAAATGAGGTAGTTGGACAACCTGCAGTTGAAGCAACAAATTTGTTACTTAGTTTAAAGAAGGAAGATTTACAAGAAAAAGATTTTAATCGTATTGATAGTTTTATAACTGTAACTAGAACTACAATGACACAAGAAGAATATAATCATATTGATGAAATATTAAGTTATGTAAGAGGTGAGGAACATTAAGATATAACAAAATACAGGAAAAAACAAGTAACCCATCGGATTTTTAAGGCTCGAAGAGCTATCATTTAGTGGTTACAAAAAAGACTAAACGAACTGATTGAGGGTTACTTGTTTTTCAGTTTGGTCGTTATCTATAGGAGTAAAGTTATCACTGAAGCAGATAAAGAAATTATAAGTATTTTAAAAGAACTTATCAGAAAAAAAGAATCAAAGGAACTTATAGACCCTGATGATCTTTTGCAAGAAAAATTTATAAAAACATTTGGATTAATGTCTTTAATATTAATAATATTATCTGTCGTTTCTAAAATATTAGATCAAAGTCAAGAAGGATTAGGATTAATAAGTTCTACTACATTTACTTTATTTTTTATGATGCTATTTATGCATCTTAACAATAAATCAAAAAATCCAAGTATAATTTTATATGTGTTGACTTTTTTATCAGCTATGATTCCAATATGGTTTACATAGATAACAAATCATTGGAGAGAAATATTTGACCCTGCGGCTCAAATATTTCTCAACTTAAACGTTAGAATACAAAAGGAAATATATAAAAGAACCATCTAAAACTTTGAGAAATTCTGTTCTGAATCAAATGGAATTAGAATTGTTCCAGAACTTTATAATGGTACTAAAGGAAAAATATCATGTTCTTATTACGTTCATTAAGCTATCTATGCCTTATCTCACATTTATTTTCATCAATTATTTATGCCAACTCAACTACTGAAATATTTTATAGTAATCAAAGCTCGAAACTCCAAGCTCAAAGTTTTGGTGAATTTGATGAGCCATGGGCTATGACATTTCTACCAAATGGTAAACTTCTAATAACTGAAAAAAAAGGAAATTTACTTTTAGTAGACCCTTATAATAAGTCTAAAATATCTGTTAAAAATATACCAAGTGTTGCTTATGGTGGACAAGGTGGATTAGGTGATATTATTCTTCATCCTTTATATGAAAAAAATAAGTTAATATATTTATCCTATGTTGAAAAAGATTTATTAGGAAAAAGAGGTGCTGTTGTTATAAGTGCAAAACTTGACACTAATATAAAAGAAACAAAACTTCAAGATATTGAAATAATTTGGGAACAAAAACCTAAAGTATATGGAAGTGGACACTTTTCTCATAGGTTAGCATTTTCTAGTGATGGGCATTTATTTATAACATCAGGAGATAGACAAAAGCAAAGACCAGCACAAGATTGGAATCAAAACTTAGGAAAAGTAATAAGAATAAATGCAGATGGTACAACACCTATTGATAATCCATTTCAGGATAAAGGCGAACTTGCAAAAACATACTGGAGCTTAGGTCATAGAAATCTATTAGGTATTGCTTTTGATGATAAAGGGCAGTTGTGGACACATGAAATGGGTCCAAGACACGGAGATGAATTTAATCTTACAATTGCAGGAGAAAATTATGGTTGGCCTCTTGTATCTTGGGGTAATCAATACTCAGGTCTTAAAATTCCTAATCATGACACAAGTTCGCAATTTCATTCACCAGAATTATATTGGGTGCCAACAGTTGCACCATCTGGTTTAATTATCTACAATGGTTCTATGTTTCCACAATATAAGAATAATGCTTTTATTGGTGGATTAAGGTCAGAAGCATTAATAAGAATAAAAATTGATAAAAATAAAGCTTATGAAGTAGAACGATTTAATATGAAAAAACGAATACGTGAAGTTGAACAAGGACCAAAAGGTGCAATATGGGTTTTAGAAGATAGAAAAGATGCAAAGCTTATTAAGCTCACACCATATAAATAGTAGTAAAAAAAGATTTAAAGCATATCAATTAGATATACTTTAAAATCTCTTCTTTATCTGAAAATGGAAACTTTTGGTCATAAATCGTTTGAGTTGATTCATCACCTTTTCCAAGAACTAAAACAACAGAATCTTTATCTGCCATTTCAATTGCTTTTTTTATAGCAGTTTTTCTATTTACATCAACGATTACACTTTGATGATTTTGAATTCCTTTTAAAATATCTTCGATAATTAAATCAGGGTCTTCAAATCTTGGGTTATCAGATGTTACAATAATATGCTTAGCATAAGAAGCAGCTACTTGTCCCATAAGAGGTCTTTTTTCATGATCTCTATCGCCACCTGCTCCAAATACACAAATTATATCTTTGTGAGCAAAACTTTGAAGTACTTCTTTCATTCCATCAGGAGTGTGTGCAAAATCAACGATTACAAATGGTTCATCACTTATGATTTCCATTCTACCGCTAACTCCTGCAAAGTCTTCTACTACTTCACAAATATCATCAAGATTTCTATTTGTTACAATATGAACAGCACTTACAGCTGCCATTAAATTATAAACATTAAAAATACCCATCATAGTTGAAGAAAAAGAGTGCATAGCTCCAAAATGAGAAAACATTACATGCATTCCATTTTTAAAAGAGTAAGCCCCTACTTTATATGTTGAAGGTTCATCAAGTGAATATGCAAAACCATTTTTAACATTGTATTTTACAACTTTATCATCTTTGTTGATTAACTTTTTTGAGTCATCTGCAAAAAATGAATTTTTAATATTGATATACTCTTCGATTGTTTTATGATAATCTAAATGGTCTCTTGTAATATTTGTATGAATTTTAAGTTCAAAATCTAAACCTTCAATTCTTTTTTGTTCAATTGCATGAGAGCTAACTTCCATTACGAAAAAGTCACAATCATTTTGCATTGCTTTTTGAATATTAGAAAAGTTTCCAAGTTGAACAGGAGTAGTTAAAGAATAATCTTCAACTCTTTCATCATTGATAAAAAATCCTCTTGTACCTTGAAGTGCAACTTTATATCCTAAATCTAAAAGAATAGAATAAATAGCAGCTGCTGTTGTAGTTTTACCGTTAGTTCCAGTAATACCAATAATTTTTATACTTGATAAATCTATGTGATTTTTTAATTCACTTGCAAGAATTATTTTTTTACAGCCATTTTCTATTGCATTTTCTTTAAATTTTTCGTTTTGTTTAGAGACAACAAAAACACTGTTTTC
>NZ_JBGUES010000108.1:0-7901 GCF_041821165.1 Poseidonibacter sp.
CAAAAAATATTTGAAGAATATTATAGAGAAGAAGACTCAAAAGAAGGTTTTGGTCTTGGATTAAATTTAGTAAAAAGAATTTGTAGTGAAGAAAATGTAGGAATTCAGTTACAATCTGGTGAAAATTGGGCTTCATTTACATATAGCTTTAAGGAGAAAAAATGAAAATTTTACTATTAGAAGATGACTTAATGTTAAATGAAATGATAAATGAATATTTAGTATCAACAGGACATGCTGTAAAAACTACAAGTATGGGTGAAGAATGCTTGAAAATATTACAAGAAGAGAAGTTTGATTTATTGATTTTAGATATAAATCTACCAGATATTAATGGTTTTACAATTTTAGAAACTCTACATAAACAGAAAAAAATGATTCCAACTATTTATATCTCTGCACTTATTGATATTGAAGATATTTCAAGAGCTTTTGATATAGGATGTCATGATTATTTAAAAAAACCTTTTCATTTAAAAGAACTTACTATTAGAATAAATAAAATCTTAAAAACTAGTATTGTTCCTCAAAAACATAAAAGATTATCAAAAAACTATTCTTATGATTCTGAAACAATGACTCTTTTATTTAATAATGAACCTCATATTCTACCAAAAAGACAAATTCAAATTATTGAGCTTTTAGCTCATAATAGATCATTAGTTGTTCAATATGATATGTTTAGAACTTATGTTTGGAATGATGATTATATTGATAATGCAACAATTAGAGCAGAAGTAAATCGTGTTAAAAAAGTTTTAAAAGAGGATTTTATTAAAAATATTAGAGGAAGTGGTTATATGGTAGAAAGACCTAATTAGGTCTTTACTATAGTTTAAAAATCTATTGATACATAAAAACTAATATCAAACTCATCTTCTTGTTTTAAATAGTTATTCTTTTTATAAACAGTATAAGATGGTTTTGTTGTAGTTTCATACTCACTATTTGGTAACCATTCATGATAAACCCAATGAATAAACTTTAAAACATCTCCTTTTTTTCCTTGTAAATCAAATCTTGCATAAACACCACTTGCTATATTAAAATTAGGTAATCTATCACTTTTTATATTTTCACTTTCATCAGGAACAATACAAGCAATATATTGACACTCATTTAAAGGTGTAATTGTAGGATTATCATGAAAAAGAGCAATCTCTTTATATGATTTTATATCATTTGTTAATACCCAAGTATGAAGTTTTTGCCAAGTGTCTTTTATATTTACGTTATAACCTTTATTTCTAATATAAAAACTTTTAAAGGAAGGCATTTTTACAATTTGGGGACTTAGATTAGAGAAATCTGCAGTTGATTGCATTGCTTTTTGTGATTGTCTTAATATTTTGTTTGAATACTCTTTATATCCACCTATTCTCCATTGTTTTGGAGTTTGTTCAAACCTCTCTTTAAATATCTTTATAAAAGATGATTGAGATGAATATCCACACATATTCGCAATATTTGAAATAGTTGAAAGTTTATTTGTTAATAAAAGATTTGATGCTTTTTGTAATCTAATTGATTTAATACTCTCATAAATATTTTTTCCAAAGGCATCTTTAAATATTCTATGCATATGAAATTTACTAACATTTAAATCAATACTTAACTCTTCAATATCAATATGTGTATCAATATGCGTATAGATATAATACATAATATCATTTGCTATTTTTGTTCTTTTTTGTAAGGTTTCTTTCTTCATAAATTATTATAGCATTAATAAACTATAAAATTAGCACTATTAGACAATTTATTTAGCACTTAAAAAGAAGAACTATTTTTTTTAAAACCCTAAAATACAGTACTTTAAATATAAGGCTTTAATGTGAATCAAAATGATAGACAATTTAACTTAGTTTTAAAACAGTGTGAATCAATAAACTTAAAAAAATTGAAGATTGATACTTTACTTCTTGTAGTACAGTTTTTACTAAAAGATTATAAGAAAATGGATGCTGATCAAATTCCTGATCCTATGACAATTTGTGCAAGTAAAGATGAAATCAACTTTATAAATAGTAGTGTAAATAGTTTAAAAACTTATTTAGATAATAACATTATTGTAAGTGATACTCTATTTTATTTATTTAAAAACAAAGACCAATCTGCTTTATTTAATAAAATCACTAGAAACTTAGAACCAATGAAAGCATACTACAAATATTTAATAAATATTTTTTCTACAAAATTAAAACATGGTTCAAATTGGATTCCAGAACTTTTAGCTTTTAGTTTAATCTATAACTATAAAAAAGAACATAATAAATCTTTTGCTTTATATCCAGAACTTGATAATTACCCAATTGATAAACTTATAAATATATATAATAAAAATAATCTAGAATTGAAAAAAAGAATTGCACAAGAAAAAAACACTTCTGCTTGGAAAATAAAAACAAATATTGATGAGATGTACGATACATCAGAAGTTATGGTACAAAAATATTTAAATTATAATTTTAAAATTAATGCAAAAAGAGTTTCAAAAACTAGAGCAAAAAAAAGAAGATAATAAACTTAAGTGTTTATTATCTCTTAAACTAATTCATTAAAGATAAAGAGTTTTTCTTATTTCTATATATTACTTTTGCATCAAGAGAATTTAAACTCTCTTCAACTTTATTAGTAACTACATGATGAAACTCTGATTTACTACAAACAGGATCCGCTTCATTCATATCACCTGTTAATGCAAATGCTTGACATCTACATCCACCAAAGTCTTTCTCTTTTTCATCACAAGTTCGACAAGTTGGTTTCATCCACTTATCACCTCTAAAATAATTAAAAGCCTCAGATTCATTCCAGATTTGCTCAATTGTAAAATCTTTTACATTTGGAAAATCAAGTGGTAATGTATTTGCAGTATTACATGGAAGTGCTACTCCATCTGGATTTATAGTTAAAAAAGTTGTTCCCCATCCATTCATACAAGCTTTTGGACGATCAGCAAAATAATCAGGTACTACAAAAAATACTTTCATAGCTTTTTCTTTTGAACGATAAAAATCTGTTATTTCTTTTGCTTTAGTTAACTGTTCTTCAGTTGGAAGCAAAGCATTAATATTTTTTAATGCCCAACCATAATATTGAATATTTGCAATTTCAAGATAGTTTCCACCAAGTTCATCTGCAAATTCAATAATTTCACCTACTTGATGAATATTTTGTCTAGTAATACAAGTATTAATAATTAATTGAAGTCCAGCTTCTTTTACTTCTTTTGCAAAAGCAATTTTTTCATCATATGAGTTCTTATTATTAGTAATTAAAGTCATAGTATCTTTATCATGAGATTGAATACCCAACTGAACTGTTTTAAGTCCTGCATCTTTTAGTTTTCTAACAATTCCTTTAGGAGCACCTACTCCTGAAGTAATAAGGTTTGTATAAAATTTTAAATCATTTGCATGTTTTACAATTTCTACAATATCCTTATTTAATAGTGGTTCACCACCTGAAATTCCAAGTTGAACAGCACCCATTTCTCTGGCTTCATTCATTACTTTAAACCAATCTTCTTTACTCATAGCATCTTTTGTATTAGCAAAATCAAGTTGATTATAACAATAAGCACACTCTAAAGGACACTTATGCGTTAATTCTAAAAGTATCCATAAAGGAGGTTTAATTTCATTAGACATTATAAATTACCCAGTTTCGAGTCATTGCATCATCTAAAAACTCATTTACATCATGTAATAAACCAACTATATTAAACTTCTCTTCTAATGTTTTAGCAATATCTAAAGTGCTATTTTTCCCATCACAAAGATTCATTATTTCACCAGCACTTTGGTTTAATTGAACCATTCCTTCAGGATACAGTAGAACAAAACAATTTTGTTTTTCTTCCCACTGTAATTGAAAATGACTATTCACTGCAAGTGATTTTTCTTGTTGCATGACAATCCTTAATATTAAAATATGGTGGTCTTTTTAATTCGTATGCTAGATATAGAGCATCAACCATAACCCATAATATATCTAATTTAAACTGTAATATTTCACAAGCTCTATTTTGTAATTCTACTGTATTAAACTCTTCTAAAGTTAAAGCTAATCCATGTTGAACATCACGTCTAGCCTCTGTTAATCTTTTTTGGAAATACCTTAAACCTTTTTGTTCAATCCAAGGATAATTTGTTGGCCAAGTATCTAATCTTTGCTGATGAATTTGAGGTGCAAACATTTCTGTTAATGATGACATTGCAGATTCTTTCCATGGACTTTGTCTTGCAAAATTTATATAAGCATCAACTGCAAATTTAACAGCAGGTAAAACATACTTATGAGAAATTAAATCCTCTTTTTTTAGACCAACTGCTTCACCTAATTCAAGCCATGCTTCAATTCCACCACCAACACTATCATGGTCAATAATTCTATCAATCCATTTTCTTCTATCTTCTAAAGGTGGATTATTTGACATAATTGCGGCATCTTTAATAGGAATAGCCGTTTGATAATAAAATCTATTTGCAACCCAACCTTGAATCTCTTCTTTTGTACAAGATCCTTCATACATTCTTACATGAAAAGGATGATGAATATGATACATTGATCCCATGTCTCTTAGTTTTTGTTCAAAATCTTCTTTACTTAGTAACTCGTTCATTTTCTGATTCATTTTTTTTCCTTTTGTAAGTTTAATTTATTTTTATATTTCTATACTCATGCCATCATATGATACTTCTATACCATGTGAAATAAGCTCTTTATACTCTTTTGTACTTTCATCTAAAATAGGATTAGTATTATTAATATGAATAAGTATTTTTCTAGGTTTTTCTAAAGAATCTAATACTTTTATTAATCCATTTTCACCATTTAGAGGAATATGTCCCATTTCAGTTCCTAATTTTTTTGAAAAATTTCCTTTAATCATTTCATCATTAGTCCATAAAGTACCCTCAATTAAAAGAACATCAGCTTTTGCCATTTCTTCTATAATATGATCTTCTAAAACACCAAGTCCTGGAAGATAAAATAGCCTTTTACCTGTCTTTTTATTTACTACAACAACACCAATATTATCACCAGCTCTTGGTTTATCTCTATATTTTGAATATGGTGGTGCATTTGAAATAAGTGGATGTGCATAAAACTCATAATTTGGCATTACGGGAATTGAAAACTGAGTATTATTTGGAACAATTTCATGATAATTAGTTCCTCCACCATCCCAATGTTTTAACATCTTAAATAATGGAAAAGAAGTATTTAATTCTTCATTTACTTCTTTAGTACAATAAACTTCATGAGGACAACCTTCTCTTAACATTAGCAGACCAGTTGTATGGTCAATTTGTCCATCAATAAAAACAATAGCTTTTATTTTTGTTTCTCTAAGTTTTGTAGGATGTAAAAAAGGTGAGTTATGTATTTGCTCTAAAATATCAGGAGAAGCATTAAATAAGACCCAATTCTCTCCATCTTCACTTATTGTAATTGAAGATTGTGTTCTTCTTTTTACAGTAGTTGAACCTTCTCTATAAGCTTTACAATTATTACAGTTACAATTAAACTGGGGTAATCCTCCACCAGCACTTGAACCTAAAACTTGAATTTTCAAACTTTCTCCTTTTCTTTTTCTCAATTAAATAAACTATGATTAAATTTATTTAAATGAAAAAAAGATTAGAACCGAAGTCCTAATCTTTTCAAACAAAACTATACAGTACAGATGTACATAGTTACTTCAAATCCAAATCTATTATCTACATAAGTTGGTTTTTCCCATTCCATGGTAATCTCCTTTTATTTATTTATTTATTTATAATTTTTTATTTGTGTAATTTAAATACGTGAACTGATCCACCTTGATTTAAATGTTTAACTGTTTTTGCAACTTCACCACCCCATAAAGGAACAGCTCCACCCCAACCTGCAACGATAGCAATATATTGCTCACCATTTTCAGTCCAAGTAATAGGAGAACCTACGATTCCAGTTCCAACATTAAAACTCCAAACAATTTTTCCACTTTCATCATCAAATGCAATTAATTTACCTTCAGGAGTTCCTGTAAATACAAGTCCACCAGCAGTAGCTAAAACTCCACCCCATAATGGTGCAGGGTTTTTATAAGTCCATTTAATTTTTCCAGTTTTTGGATCAACAGCTTTTAAAGCACCAATATGATCATCAAATGTTGGTTTAATCGTAAATCCAGCACCTAAATAAGCTGCACCTTTTTTATATGCAACTGGCTTATTCCAAATATCCATTCCCCACTCATTTGCTGGAACATAAAATAATCCAGTGTTTTGAGAGAATGCCATTGGATTCCAGTTTTTTCCACCTAAGAATGAAGGAGTTGAATAAACTGTTTTACCTTGTTTATCAGCACTTGGTTTACCAGGTCTATTATCTTCATTTACAATAGGACGACCGTCTTTATCAATACCTTTTGCCCAAGTAATATTTTCAACAAAAGGAGTAGATCTAATATATTTACCGTTAGTTCTATCTAATACATAGAAAAAACCATTTTTATCAGCAGTAGCACCTGCTTTAATCATTTTTCCTGATTTATCTTTATATTCAAAAGCAACTAATTCAGAAATTCCATCATAATCCCAACCATCATTTGGAGTTGTTTGGAAATGCCAAGCAATTTTTCCAGTATCAGGATTAACAGCAACTCTAGATGCAGAATATAAGTTATCTCCTGCTCTATCATGAGAATTCCAAGGTGCAGGATTTCCTGTTGGTACATAAATTAAATCAGTATCAGGATCATAAGTTACACCATTCCAAGGAGCAGCACCACCATGTTTCCATAAATCATCTGGCCATGAAGCATTTAATTGACCTGTGATTCCATTTTCAGCCCCATTTAAGTAACCCATATGACCTTCAACCATTGGTCTAGACCATACTAATTCACCAGTTTTTGGATTTCTAGCTTCAACTTTTCCAACAACACCAAACTCACCACCAGAAACACCAGTGATTAATAAACCTTTAACCATTAATGGAGCTGCTGTAAAAGAGTAACCTTCTTTATAGTTTGCTATCTTTTTCTTCCATTTAACTTTTCCAGTTTTTCTATCAAGTGCTACTAATTTAGCATCTAATGTTCCAAAAATAACTAAGTTATCGTATAAAGCTGCACCTCTATTAATAACATCACAACAAGGTAAAATAGCATCTGGAAGTCTTGCATCATATTGCCAGATTTCTTCACCACTTGCAACATCAATAGCATAAATTCTAGAGTAAGATGCAGTAACATACATTACACCATCTTTAACTAAAGGTTGTGATTCTTGACCTCTTTGTTTTTCACCACCAAATGAAAAATTCCATACTGGAACTAAATCTTTAACAGTGTCTGTATTAATTTGTTTTAAAGGTGAAAATCTTTGACCTTTTTGTCCTAAACCATAAGTAACTACATCTTCAACAGTTTTTGCATCATTTGATATATCTGCGTCTGTTACAGGTGAATATCCTGTATTTGCATATAATAGACTTGCTGCACTTGCACTTAACAACGTTGTAAGTGTAATTTTAGCAATACTATTAAGAAAATTCTTCTTCCCCATCATCTCTCCTTAGATAAAAACTCAAGCAACAATTTGTTGTCTTATTGTAAGTATACTAAAGGAATATAGCCTGAATATAGGTATCATTTTTTTTATTCAATTTTATATATCCATTTATTTCAATGATTACTTTTTTAATACATTTTTTGAGTTATATCCCATAAAAGCGAATAATAAAGTAATTATAAAGATAAGCACTATTATTAAAAATGAGTTTAATTCAAATTTCAAATACAAAGTAAATCTTATAAATTCCACAATATACGTAAAAGGATTTAGTACACATACTTCATATAAAAATAAACTTGAATCTTTTATTTTCCATAAAGGATATAAAGC